>CAYVJM010000033.1:0-14578 GCA_964451695.1 uncultured Lentisphaerales bacterium
AACGGGGCGGAATTGTCAACTCGAAAAGGTTTTCCGCAGTGCAATAGCCGAAGGGATGGCCAAATGAATTCGCCATGTTTTTTACTGGGGGCGGACACGCCGCCTTCGGGAGGCGGCATCGGGCGTTCCTCATTCTGGCTGGTGATTGGAACATCTCGGAAACGACCGGATTCTCGGCAAAATCCGTTGTCGCCAAAGACGAAAACCGACCAAAATTGTAACGAAATCGTCTTCCGGATTTCCGTTTGTTGATTCAACAAGTCATTCTCATTCAACGACATGTATGAAATTTTCCGTCATGGCACGGTGAATGCGATTGGACGAAACGCCATTTTGGCAACAAACTCAATAGGAACGAGCATGAAACTGATCATCGCCTACATCCAGCCTGAGCGGCTGAATTCCGTCAAGAAGGCGCTTTTCGCCCGGGAGGTCTACAAGCTTTCCGTTACCAACGCGCTGGGTTGTGGCCAGCAGAAGGGATACGTCACCGAATACCGTGGCGCCATCCAAGAGGTGAATCTCCTCAAGAAGGTGCGTCTAGCGATCGCCGTGAACGACGATTTCGTCGAGAAGACGGTCGAGGCCATCATCGAGGGTGCGCGAACCGGCCGGATTGGCGATGGGAAGATTTTTGTCGTCCCCATGGACGACTGCATCCGCATTCGCACGGGCGAACGAGGCCCGGAAGCCATCGGATGACGGCTGAATGAAAGTACGAATGACGAATGACGAATTCCAGTCAACGTCATCGAGTTTTTCGAAACAGAGTTCAAGAAACAACGGGGAATGTGAAAATGAAAAAGAGAGTGGCTGGGGTGATGTTGCTGATGATGATGGTGGCCGGGATGGCCGTCGGGGCGGAATCGCCGCCGGATTCGGGCGCGTCGGCGATATTCAGGGTGGACAACCTCTGGGTGATGATCGGCGCGATGCTCGTCTTCATCATGAATCTGGGGTTCGCCTGTGTCGAGTCGGGGCTGACTCGCGCGAAGAACTGTACGAACATCCTGTTCAAGAACACCATTACGCCGGCGATCGGCATCCTGACCTACGCCTTGTGCGGCTTCGCCCTGATGTATCCCGGTGAAACGCATTGGCTGCTCGGGCAGGTGTTCGGCTTCGCGGGCTTCGGCCTGCACGACCCCGCGGCGGCAGACCCGATGTCCTACAACGGCAAGTTCACCTACTGGACCGACTTCCTCTTCCAGGCGATGTTCGCGGCCACGGCCGCGACGATCGTCTCTGGAGCCGTCGCCGAGCGGGTCAAGCTCAACAGCTACATGATCTTCACGGCGATCTACGTCGCCCTCGTCTATCCGATCCTCGGCTCGTGGGGCTGGGGTGGCGGCTGGTTGCTCGACCGGTTCAACTTCCACGACTTCGCGGGCTCGACCTTTGTGCACAGCATCGGCGGCTGGGGCGCCCTTTCCGGCATCCTGTTGCTCGGGCCGCGCATCGGCAAGTACGTCAACGGCAAGCCCATGGCGATCATGGGGCACAGCATGCCGCTCGCAACGATTGGCGTGTTCATGCTCTGGTTCGGCTGGTTCGGGTTCAACGGCGCCTCCGCGCTCAGCGCCGATCCGCAGCTCGTGTCGATCGTGCTCGTGAACACGACGCTTGCGAGCTCCGCGGGCATCATGGCGGCCATGTTCGCCGGGCAGGCACTGCTCAAGCGCATCGACTTTTCGATGGCGCTCAACGGTTGCCTGGCCGGGCTGGTGGCGATCACCGCAGGCTGTGACGCTGTGACGCCGCTTTCGGCAATCCTCATCGGCCTCGTCGCCGGCGTGCTCGTGGTTCTGGCCGTGCTCGGCTTCGACCGGATTAGGCTCGACGACCCCGTGGGCGCCCTCTCCGTGCACCTCGTCAATGGCGTCTGGGGCACGCTGGCCGTCGGCATATTCAGCGCCCAATATTCCGTGGTCTCGCAGCTTGCGGGCATCCTTGCCGTCGGCGCTTCGGCCTTCGCGTCGTCCCTCGCGATCTTCTACGTCCTGAAGAAAACCGTCGGTCTTCGCATCACCGAGGACGAGGAGCTACGGGGTCTCGACGTCTGGGAGCACGGCTCCGAAGCCTACGCCGGATTCCAGATCTTCACCAACGTGTAGCCATTCGGGGTGTCTGTGTGTGGGCACCCGGGGGGCGGGCCGCGTTCGCGCGGTCCGCCCCTTTTTTTGCGCATCGAACACGGTTCTTTCTTGCACAATCGGCGTGAATCGGGGATAGTATCGGCCGATGAAGCCGAAGAAACCACAAGAAGTCCAGACGGCCCCGGCGGATTGGACGCCCTTTGCCTGGCACCATGTCCGCGCCAGGGTTCCGCCAGGCTGGGAGGTCACCGCCTATTCCGTCGAGGACCGCACCGGTCGCCTCGAGTTCAACACGCGCCGCGGTCTCGAAGGCATCGTGAGCTGGGAGCCTTGCGCCCGCGAGCCGGACCGGCTGACGACAATGGCGAACTTTCTGGCGAACAACATCATCGGGCGCAAGGACGCGCGCGGCCTGCGCGCGTCCGACATCCACACCGAGGAAGCCGGACCGTTCGTCGTCGGCTGGCTCGACGAGACGCGCCCCTGCCAGGCTCTCGCCTACGATGCCGCCGGCGCGTGTCTCGTGCGCTGGGTCTTCGAAGGCCACGGCACGGCCGCCGCGCGTCGCGATGTGATCCGCCCGATTCTGGAGTCCTTCGACTTCAACGACGATTCCGCCGCCTGCGAATATCGCCTCCACGGCATCCACGCGCGCCTGCCTCGGGACTACAAGATCGAGGACATCGCCGTGCTTCCCGCCAATGTGATGATGAGCTTCGAGGCGCTGACCACGAAGCGCCGCGCCATCTTCCGCCGCTGGGGCCTCGCCGATCTCGTCCTCGGTCGCAAGACCCTCGACGCCTTCTATACGCCGATCGTCAAGGCGCTGAGCATCGAGGTGGAGGCGTTCGCACCCTGCCGCGTCTCGGGCTGCGAAGCCCGTCGGGTGCGCTTCAACGCGCCTCGCGAGCACCATGCCGAACGCTACATGCGCCGACGCTGGTCGGGCGGCACGGCGGTGGTCTGGCACGATGCGGCGGCCAACCGCGTCTACGCCTTTGAACAGATCGGGCCGGAGAAAACCGAGGAGCTGATTTTCGAGGACGTCGTCCCCGGGCGCGTCCTGGAGGGAGGCTGCTGACATGCGCTGGATGCTTTACAACATCCTCTTCGCGATCGGCTATACGCTGATGCTGCCGAAGTTCTTCATCCGGATGCGCCGCCGCGGCGGCTACCGCGCCGACTTCGGCCAGCGCCTCGGCCGCTTCGCCCCCGAGGTCGCCGCGCGCCTCGCGGAGAAGCCGCGCGTTTGGGTCCACGCCGTCAGCGTCGGCGAGGCGAACCTCGCCGGGGCCGTGCTGCGCGAGCTGCGCCGCGTCGCACCGGGCGAATCGTTCATCCTCTCCACGACGAGTTCCACCGGGCATGCCGTCTGCGAGAAGCTCGTCGGCCCCGACGACGTGCTGATCTACCTCCCGATCGACTTCCCGCGCATTGTGCGGCGCGCGCTGCGGATCGTCAATGCGAAGGCGCTCGTGCTGACGGAGTCCGAGTTCTGGCCGAATCTCATTCGCGCCTGCAAACGCAAGGGGATGCCCGTGATGCTCGTCAACGGCCGCGTCTCCGACCGCTCGGCCCCGCGCTACCGCAAATTGCGAGGCTTTTTCGCGGAGGTGTTCGACGGCTTCTCGGCGATGCTCGTCCAGTCCGAGCTTGACCGCCGCCGCCTTCTCGACGCCGGAGCCCCCGCGGACCGGATCGAGGTCGTCGGCTCGGTGAAGTTCGACGTGGCGCCGCCGGCGGAGGCGGCGCTGGAGACGGCCCGCCGGACGCTGGCCGCCGCCGGAATCATTCTGGGTTCGGACCGGATCCTCCTGGGCGGTTCGACCTGGCCCGGCGAGGAGGAGTCCCTCCTCGCGGCCTGGGCGGAGGCGCGCGCGACGGCGCCCGATCTGCGCCTCGTCCTCGTACCCCGCCACATGGAGCGCGGCGACGAAGTCGAGCGCGCCATCGTCGCGGCCGGCTTCCGCTGCCTGCGCCGCAGCCGCATGAAGATCGGGACCGAAACGCAACCGCCCGGACCCGACGCCGTGCTGCTCGTGGACACGACGGGCGAACTCTTTCCCCTTTACGCGCTTGCGGACGTCGTCTTCGTCGGCAAGACGCTCGCGCCGAACGTCGGCGGACAGAACATGATCGAACCGGCGTCGTTCGGCAAGGCCGTCGTCTGCGGTCCTCACACCGAGAACTTCACCGCCGTCATGGAGGCCTTCCGCGCCGCTGGCGGCGTCCGCGAAGTCGCGGACCCCGCGGCGTTGCGCGCCGCGATCGTCGAGCTCGCGGGGGACGCCGCGGCCCGCGCGGCGCTGGGCGCCCGCGCCCGCGCCGTTGTCGAGGCGAATCGCGGCGCGCTGTCGCGAACGGCTCAGGCCGTGGCGGCGACACTGCGATGAAACTCGCGGGGCTCCTCGACCTGCTCTATCCGATATCCTGCTCGGTGTGCGGCGCCCCGGCCTCCACCCACCTCTGCGCCGCCTGCCGCGCGGCGATCCGCGTCCGCGTCGCCGAGGCGTGCTGCCGGCTCTGCGGCAAGGCGATGATGGAGGAGGTTTCTGTCGGCAACGCCGCGCCGCTGTGCGCCGCCTGCCGCAAGCATCCGCCCAAGTTTGATCTGGCGCGGAGCGCGGCGGCGTTCAAGGGCCCGGTGCGCGAGCTCGTCCACCGATTCAAGTACGGGCATGGAACGTGGCTCGTCGAGGAGCTCGCGGCGCTGCTGGAGGGCTGCTATCTCGCGCACTGCCGCGGAGAGGAGGCGGACGTCGTGTGTCCCGTTCCGCTCAGCCGCGCCAAGGCGCGCGACCGCGGCTACAACCAGGCGGAGCTGCTCGCGGAGGCGCTGGCCCGACGCATCGGCGTGCCGGTTGCGCACGGAATCCTCGTGCGGCGGCGCAACACGCCGACGCAGACCCATCTCGACGCGGCAGGCCGGCGCGCCAACGTGGCGGGGGCGTTCCTCTCGCCGCCGGAGATGCGTCCCTGGACGTTCGGCCGCTGCATCGTGCTCGTGGACGACGTCATGACGACAGGCTCGACGCTCTCCGAATGCGCAGCCGCGCTCAAGGCGAACGGTGCCGAGCGCGTCGTCGCGCTCACGGTGGCTCGGGACTGAAAATACACCTTGAGAAGCTTCGGGACCATTGTGTACAATCGCAGGCAACAAAGTCCGTTTTGCGACGCGCGGCCAAGCCGCCCAGTCCCTTTCGCCGCGACGGCCCTTAGGAAGATATGAAAATCAGGACCAGAGCCCGTCTCCAGCAGGCCATCGCCGCCGCCCTCGCCGTCCTCAGCGGTCTTGCCTTCGCCAACAACGTCGTTGTCGTGGTGCGGTGGTGGCGCGCGTTCAGCGCCGCCGCCGGCGATGCCGCGCAGATCCCCGACAAGATTCCGGGTCCGGTTCCATGGCTCGACTGGACGGCCGTCGACTATTCCTGCGCCACCACCTTCATCCCATTCTTCGGATTCCTGCTCATGGCCCGCGGTCTCGGGCTCGCTCTGCGCGGACGCCGCCAGGATCCGGAGCAGTTCCCCTTCTTCAAGGGCTTCGACCAGTTCAACATCGCCCTTGGCCTGATCGGCACGCTCTGGGGCATCATCATCATCGGCTACTTCCAGATGGACACCGTGTCCATGGGCGACTTGATGATGTGCCTTCACACCGCGCTCTTCTCGACCCTCATGGCCGTCATCTGGGTCTTCATCGTCGACCACTCGCTGTTGCGTCCCGCGCTGCTGCGCACCCTGCGCGGCCTCCAGGGCTCCGAGCACGAGGACGAAGATCTCGTCGACCTCATCGACGAGCTGACATCCGGCGCGGCCGGCCTCTGCCAGGTCTGGGAGGGCAACCGCGAGAAGCTCGCGACCCTCAACGACGCCGTCTCGCAGGCCAGCGCCGAGTTGCGCGCTTTTGGCGGCGTCGGCAAGCAGGTCGTCGAGGTCCTTTCGAAGGATCTGGCTGCCGCCGCGAACGCCTTCATCGCCCGGCTGGGTGCCGCTGGCGATGAACTCGAGGCGCGCCAGCGCCGCCTCGACGCCGCGTTCGAGGAGCGCCAACGGCGCTTCGACGGCGTCCAGGGCCAGCTCGCCGCGAACCTGCAGGCCTTCGGCGAGGTGGTCGCCGCCACCCAGCGCACGCAGACCGCCTTCGTCGCCGCCGCCGAGAAGCTCGCGGCGGAGAACGCCGGCCTGCGCGAAACCCTTGTCGCCGAGCGCAACGGCGCCGATGCCCTGCGCGGCCAGGTCGCCGCGCTCCACGGCGAAAACGAGGGCCGGCTCAAGCGCATCGACGAGCTGATGGCCCAGATGCGCGAAGCCGATGCCGCCTTCGCCAAGCGCCTCGACGCGATCCGCGTCGAACGCGACGACCTTTCGGGCGAGCGCGCCCGCCTCGACGGCGAGAAGACCGCCGCGCTCCGCGACCTCGACGAATCCCGCCGCCGCGCCGACCAGGCCGAGGCGAGGCTCGAGAAGGTCAAGTCCGCGTTCAACGTCTGATCGGAGCGAACGATGGACAAGAAGACCCGAGGCCATCTGCGTCGTTTTCTGGGCCACAGCCCGCCGCCCGCGTTCAGCGTCGACGAGTTGCAAGGGCTCCTGCTCCAGATCTCGTTTGCGATCATGATGGTCTTCATGATCGCCTACTTCATGTTCAAGACCGAGACGTCGCGCGCGCAGGAGGAGCGAATCCTCGAGTTGCAGAAGCAGAAGCTCGTCGCCGCCCTCGAGAAGATCGAGCGCGGCTACGAAGCCCGCTACGGCCTCGTCACGTTGCTCAAGGTGGCCGAGGATGGTAGCCAGTCGTACGACGCCGGCGCCTGTATCGAAAACGGTCGCCTCACCACCACGCCGATCCTGCGCGAGGCGTTTTCCCACGGGGCCGCCCAGGCCGCCGCCGACTATGCCGACACGCTCGCGTTGCGGCGCACGTGGTGGGAGGCCGTCCTCGCCGAGGCCCAGGTCCTCGACGCCGAGCTCGAGCATGCGAACCGCGTCTGGCTCGGCGCGGGCATCGACGGCGCCGTCTCCAGTCTCGAGCAGGGCGTCAAGGGCGTCCAGCTTCTGAGCGCCGCATTGCTCCAGCGCCATTGGATCGACCATCCCGGGATGATCCGCGACCCCGCCGTCGCGGAGCTGCTCGCGGACTTCAAGCGCGCCGACGAATCGCGCCGCCTGTTGCTCGCGACCGACCTCGCCGCGGCCCTGCGCCGCTACGCGCTCGCCTACCTTGGCGGAGAAGCCGGAACGCCCATGCTGGCGCAATGACCATGACTTTCCTGCGCACCCACCCCCTTCCAGCCGCCTCCTTGGCCGCGCTCGTCGCCGCCTGCATCGCGCTGGCCCCGGCCGTGCGCGGCCAGACGTCCCCCGGCGTCAAGGAGTTCGACCGAAGCAACGCCGAACTGGCCGCCAGCTTGATTCTCGACAAGCTCAAGGACGACGTGCTGGCCGCGCCGCCCGGCCCCGATGTCCTCGAAGCCGAGATGGAGACCGATCCCGGGAAGTACGTCGAGCCGGACGAAGCGAAGCGCAAGCTCCAGCGCCAGTATCGTGACGCGATGGATCTGCGCTACCGCGAGGAGGCAGGCAAGTATCTGGACCGGATCGCCGGCGGCGCCGGGCGCGACGGCGCCTTCGCGCCGGAGTTCCTCGCTTCGGCGCTGGCGCTGCCTTCGAACCGCCTCGACGACGCCGTCGCGGCCGGCTACCCCGGAACCTTCGCCACAGCCCGCGCGAACGCCTGCGCCCGGCAGGCCTCGGCGCTGATCGCGGACATCAAGCCCGCCGAGCGCGAGTTCGACGAAATGCCGCTCGACAGGCTTTCCGCCGTCATGACGGAGCGCATCGCCGCGGCGCAGCGCAAGCCAGTCTTCGTCGAGAACCTCGAGCATATCACCCGCAACCTCGTCCAGCCGATCCTGGAGGCCGCCGAAGCGCAGCGCGCCGCGCAGCGGACGTTCCTCGAGCGCCATCCCGTGGAAGCCTGGACACCCGGGCGCATCGGCGCGGCCCTCGAGGCGGGTCTGACCAACTTCGTGGCGGAGTCCGCACCTCGCCACCGCGTCGCCTACGGCGTCTTCCCCTCGGTCGCGGCGGCCGTCCCCGGCATCGCGGAGGGGCGGGCGCTTGATAAATTTGCGCGCGTCCTGGAGGAGACGGAGCCGACGGTTGACGCGGCTGCGGCTCTGGCGGAGATCGAGCGCAGCCCGGAGCAGCACCGCGCGCCGGAGGATTCGCTGGAGGCGTTCGCGCCGGAGATGTCGGAGCGGCTCGTCCGCGAAGGTCTCGCGCGCTGCATTCCGCTTGTACCGGCCGGGGAGGCTTCGGCTTTCGACGAGTTTGCGAAGACGGCGCTGGAGCACGAACGGATCGAGCGGACGGTGTCCAACCGGGTCGTCAAGGTCCTCCAGCCTCAGCTCCGCAAAATCCGCGGGGTGGCGGCGCGGCGGCAGATGGAGAAGCTGTTCCCGGCGCTGGCCGCGGCCGAATGGTTCCCGTCGCCGGCGCTGGTGGACTTCGCGGGCGAGGCGGTGGACTACCGCAAGACGGTCAGCGCCTGGCGGGCGCTGCCGGAGATGGCGTCCGTCGCCCAGACGGCGCAACGCGAGGCGATGCTCGTGGAGACCGAGGAGGAACTGGACGGCGCGGTTCGCGAGGCGTTCGACCGCAGTCAGCGCGCCCGTGCGCGCCAGCACCGGATCGTGGACGACGTGTTTGAAGCGATGCGGAGCCGTTTGAAGGCCGAGGGCGGCACCGTCGATCTCGAGGTCGCCGTGGCCACCTACTCCGAAACGGTCGTCACCGTGTGGGAAGGGGACCGGACCGGCGTGCTCTGGGGCGGCGCGGAGATCGCGCGCCCCTCCAATGCGGATCGCCAGCACGCGGGGCTCTTTCCGAGCACTTCCGAGAAGATCCGGCTGAAGGTCAAGTCCATTCTCGAGTCGATCGAGAAGGAGAAGAACCCCGAGAAGCCGCCGGAGCCGACGCCCGAGACGCCGCCACCGCCACCGGAGGAGCTCGAGCGAATCAAGCTGGACTGCCAGTTTGCGTTCACGCGCAAGGGAGGCGAGATCGTCGTCTCCCTCATCGTCGGGGGCGAGACCCGGGGCTCGGTCGCGTGCGCGCACGAGCCCGACGCCTACCGGCGCCAGCTCGGGGGCGCGGTCGGCGGGGCGGTCTCCGCGCTGGCTGCGGAGCTGGCGAAGCACACGGGCGAGGGCGCGGGTGTCGATCTCGTCGTGGACGTGATCGTTCGGGACGACCTGGTCTACTACGGAATCGTGGCGAAGCTGGTCGAAGCGCTCAACGCGAAGACGCCCGAGTTCGCCGAGACGGGCGTGGTCATGAAGGTCAACGAATCGAGGCAGGAATAGCGGAGCGGACATGGCGGAGAGCATGGCAATGGAGGAGGCGGGCCCCGGCAAGATCAGCGTCTGCATCATCACGGGCAACGAGCGCAGGCACATTCGGCGCTGTCTTGAGAGCGTGAAGTGGGCGGACGAGATCGTCGTGGTGGACAGCTTCAGCACAGACGGCACGGCGCAGATCGTGGACGAGTACACGCCGCGCCGCTACCTCCACCGCTGGATCGGGTACATCGGGCAGAAGTCCGTGGCCAAGAGCCTGGCGCGCTGCGAGTGGATCCTCTTCGTCGATGCGGACGAGGCGGTCTCGGACCAGTTGCACGCCGAGATCGCGGACCGGTTTTCCCGGGGAATCCCGGACGACGTGAACGGCTTCGACTTTCCCCGCCAGGTCTGGTTTCTCAACCGCTGGATCCGCCATGGAGACTGGTATCCGGACACGAAGCTGCGCCTGTTTCGCAGGACGCGCGGCGCCTGCGCGGGCCAGGAACCGCACGAGAAGGTCGTCGTTGCGGGACGCGTCGAGCATTTACGGTCGCCGTTGTACCACTACACGTACGACAGCATCCACGATCAGATCAACACGCTCAACCGGTTTTCGACGATCAGCGCGGACGGCGACCATTTCAACCACACGCCTGCGCGCGTGCTCTTCGGCATCTTCGCACATGCGCCTTTTCGCTTCTTCCGCTGCTACGTGATCAAGCTCGGATTTCTGGACGGGCTTCCGGGGCTGATCGTCGCCGTCGCGTCTTCGTTCGGCACGTTCATCAAATACGCCAAGCTCTGGGAAAAGCAGATCAACGCGCGCATGGAATGACGCGCGTTGATCAGGGAGACGACAGGGCGATGATTTCGGGGCATCCGGGTTTGAGCGTGACCTGAACGCCGCCGTCTCGCGGCTCGGGTGCCGGTCCGCCGCGCAGGTCGGCGGCCCGGGGCGTCTCAAGGCCGGGGATTTTTACAAGCGCGGAGATCGGCGCGTCCGTTTCATTGATGAGAATGAGACCGTGACGTCCATCTGGCGCGCGGGCATGCACGCCCTCGATGCCGTCGAGCCGAGCGCCGGTGGCGGGGTCCAGACCCTGCCAGGCGCGGGGGGCGCCGAGACCGTCGAGGAGGGCGCCGAGGGCGGCGACGAGGTTCGTCCCGCCGAAGTCGCGTGGCAGGGTGACGACCCTGCCGCTGCCGACGTTCATGACCGACACGGTCGCGCCGCCGATCGCGCTGCGCGTCCAGCCGTTGGTCGCGGCCAGCGCGAGGACGTTCGTGGCGGGGGCGCCGTATTCGTCCAGTTCGATCGCGCCGGTGGCGACGACGAGCGTGCCGCCGTGCTCGGCGTAGCGGCGCAGATGATCGGGAGTCTCCGGATAGGTGGCGGCGCAGGCGTCGGGAACGACCAGGGCGGGATGGTGCGTGGCGTCGAGATTCGCGAGTTGCTCTTCGAGCACGACCGCCGGCGTGAACTGGGCGAAGACGATCGCGTCGGCGAAACGGGGAAGGGCGGCGAGGGGATCGAGGTCGTCTCGGGCGTGGGCGAGGCGGACGGACGGACGCGAATGGAGCAGGGCGACGGCCGGGTTGTTGGTGCGGTTGGCGAAGGCGAAGAGGTCGGCGGCCGCGAGCGCGTCGCGTTTGGCGAGGCGGATCCCGGCGAGCGCGTCGGGGGCGAGTGCGTAGGGGTTCATGAAGGCGCCGGGATGTTCGGCGGCGTAGCGGCGCCCGGCTGCCTCGGTCGCCGCTTCGTCGAGGCGTGTCGACGCGCTTTCGCCGGTAGCGGGGCGCGTGTACTTGACCCAGTCGCGCGGTTGGCGGCGCCAGTGTTCGAGAAAGGCGACGGCATAGCCGCGCGCAAACTGCGCGAGAATGGCGCCGCGGACGGCCTCGGCATCTCCTGCGGGGACGACGGGCGGCGAGAAGACGGGGCGTCCTTGCGCAACGGCCTGCATGAAGAGTGCGTCGTAGCGCGGCGTGGCGTTCGTGGCGGGTGCGCAGAGCAGCGGGTGCGTGGCGGCGGCCTGGAGGATGTCGACGCCCGCGCCATCGACGCGGAGAGGCTGGAAGCAGACGCCGGGGGCGGGATCTCCCGAGGCGTCACGGACGACCTCGACGGCGCGGGCGCATTGCCGGGCGAAGCAGGATTCAAGAAATTTGAGGTACTCGACGGTCAACGCGACATGGGCCTTGCCCTTGTCGACGCGCGCGGCGGCGGAGAAGGTGGCGAAGGATGTCCCGAGGGCGCGGTTGAGGTCCGACGCGGTCTTCCAGCGGGCTTCAAGCCAGCGGATGAAAAGCGAGGCGTTGCGGCGGGATGTGTCGAAGAAGTCCGCGCCTGCGAAAATCCGCCAGGCGAAGGGTCTGACGCCGAGATCGCGGTAATATTCACTGTCGATACGCCAGATCGTGTCCCAGGACGCGATGCCGTCTTCGTGGACGACGCTGTAGGGGATGCCGTGAGAGGGGCCTTCAAACCAGGCGCCCTCGGGCGGGTTAACGCCTTCCATGAGCGTCATCCAGGCATGGGTGCCCGGTTCGATGGCCAGTTCGGCGAGGATGGGGAGGCCGGAGCGGAGGGGGCGGCCGAGGAGGTTCATATTGCGGCGCGGAACGGGGCGCGGTCGAAAGATCCGCCGCCAGTTGCGCGGGGGCGTGGCACCGAAGGCATCGAGACCGAGGCGCTGGGCGTCGGCGTAGTCGGGGAGCGATTCGTAGATCCAGCGCTGGTCGGCGGCATAGCCGGTCGTCGACACTTCGGGGTCGCGGTCGGCGCCTTCGAAGAAGGTCGTACCGATGATGAAGCGAGGCTTGCCCTCGACGAGCAGGGCGCCGTCGCCGAAGGAGGCGGGGACGGTGCTCAAGGCGGGGGCGGCGGTGAGAGGAAAGCGTTCGTCGCCGGGGATGTCGGCAAAGGAGGGTAGGGGATCGGCGAAAGAAGCCGAGGCCGTCAGGACGAGGGCGGTGATCGGGGCGGTGATCGGGGTGAGGACCATGGCGCTGGGTTTCATGGCATCGGTCTCGATGACACTAGCGCGCCTTGGCGACGACGGACTGGGCGATTTCGCGGAGGGTGGCGGCGTCGGCGGGGGCGATCTCGGCAGGGACGAACGGAATCTTGCGGGCGTCGGCGTGGAAGAAGAACGCGAACCAGATGCAGCCGAGGAGGTAGCAGCCGCAGGCGTTGGCGTGGAAGCCGTCGTCGGCGTGCAGTGAGCGTTTGACGGTTCCGCCCTTGCGTTTCGGGAAGACGGGCTTGCCCCATTTCTTCGAGCGGCGCGCGGTCTGGAAGGCGTCGCCGGCGGGGATCATGCGGAATCCGTTTTCGGCGCAGAAGTCGCGGTATGCCCGGGCGAGGCGCTTGTACATGCGGTCGGTGTCGATGTTTTTCTCGCCCCAGAACGAATGGTCATCCCGGTAGGCCCAGGTTTCGTGGACGACGATCTCGGCCTGCGGCGCGTAGCGACGGATGTAGGCGATCAAGCGTTCGCCGTGGGGGTGGTACGTCTCGGGTTTGAAGCTGGACGGGGAGGCCTGCTGGATGGTGACGATGTCCCATTTCTTGAGCTTGAGGCATTGGCGCAGGCTGATGCGGCATCCCTTGGAGACGGGGTAGGGGCTGCCCTCGGGGTCATCGTGATTCTTGTCGAAGGCGTCGGCATGGCGGACATGGCGCTCCATCGTGCAGCCGCCGATCATTGCGTTGAAGAGTAGGAGGTCGGCCCCCATGGACTGGGCGATCTCGTTGAAGTACGTGTGGGCGTTGTGGGAGAAGCTGTTGCCGACTGAGAGAATTTGCATGGTGCTTTCCTTGTCATCGGCGTTAAAACATGAACCCGACAAGGAACGGACGATGACGATCCGCCGGGGCTGTCTTTGTCGTCGATATGCCGGGATTATCGCATAGAGTGGCGCGTGAAGCAAGAATTCAGCGCGACAACTCGAAACGACGGTCGGACGGTCGGGCATTCCGTCGTTGCCCGATCCTTTGGCATCGAGTATAATCAGATACCGTTTAGCGATCATTACCAACAAAATGCAAGGGTTTCAGGCAATGCGAACAGTCGGCATCATCATGAACGGCGTCACGGGCAGAATGGGGACCAACCAGCATCTGCTTCGCTCCATCGTCCCCATCATCAACCAGGGTGGCGTCCGCGTCTCGGCGACGGAGTCCATCATGCCCGACCCGATTCTCGTCGGTCGCAACGCGATCAAGGTCGAAGCGCTGGCCAAGCGCGCGGGCATCGCGAAGTGGACGACGGATCTCGACGCCGTGCTTGCCGATCCGGCCTATTCGGTCTACTTCGACGCCCAGGGCACGACGTTCCGCGCGGATGCCGTGAAGCGCGCCATCGCCGCGGGCAAGCACGTCTACTGCGAAAAGCCCACGGCCGTCACGACCGAGGCCGCGCTTGAGCTCTACCAGGTCGCCAAAGCCGCCGGCGTCAAGAACGGCGTCGTCCAGGACAAGCTCTGGCTTCCCGGTTTCGTCAAGCTCAAGTCCCTCATCGATCGCGGGTACTTCGGCGAGATTCTCTCCGTCAAAGGCGAGTTCGGCTACTGGGTCTTCGAGGGCGACACGGTGCCCGCGCAGCGCCCGTCCTGGAACTACCGCAAGGAGGACGGCGGCGGCATGGTCGTCGACATGCTCTGCCACTGGCGCTATCTGATCGACAACGTGTTCGGGCCGATCCAGTCCGTTTCCTGCACGACGGCCACGCACGTCAAGCGGCGCGTGGACGAGGAGGGCGGGCTCTTCGACTGCACGGCGGACGACGCCGCGTACTCGACCTTCCGCCTCGCGGATGGGACGCTCGTCCACTTCAACTCCTCCTGGTGCACGCGCGTGCGTCGCGACGATCTGCTCACCGTGCAGGTCGACGGCAGCGAAGGCTCCGCCGTCGCGACGCTACGCGACGTCTACCTTCAGCCCTACGGCGCCACGCCGCGGGCGATCTGGAACCCGGACATTCCGCAGCCCATCAACTTCTACGACACCTGGATCAAGATGCCCGAGCAGGCGGGCGCCTACGACAACGCGTTCAAGATCCAGTGGGAGCTGTTCCTGCGCCACGTCGCCCTCGACGAGCCGTTCCGCTGGACGCTGCTGGAAGGCGCCAAGGGCGT
>CAYVJM010000034.1:0-14518 GCA_964451695.1 uncultured Lentisphaerales bacterium
GCGATCATCGTCTCCACCCACATTCTCGAAGAGGTCGACGCCGTCTGCACGCGCGCGCTGGTCATCGCCGGCGGGCGCATCGTCGCGAACGGGACGCCCGCGGAGCTGCGCGCCAAGGATCCGCAAGGGCGCCTCGACGTCGTCTTCCGCAATCTCACCCTGACCGAGGAGGTTCCAAGCCATGGCTAGCTGCAACACCATCCGCGCCATCTTCCGGCGCGAGTTCAAGGTCTACTTCGATTCGCCGGTCGCCTACGTCTTCCTCGTGGCGTTCCTGGCGCTCATTGGCTTCATGACCTTCGCCGTCGCGATGTTCTACGAACAGCGCCAGGCGAATCTGACGCCCTTCTTCTTCTGGCATCCGTGGGTGTACCTGCTGCTCGTGCCCGCCGCCACGATGGGCGCGTGGGCCGAGGAGCGGCGCACGGGCACCATCGAGCTGCTGCTCACCCTGCCGGTGACGCTCGCGGAGGCGCTCGTCGCGAAGTTCCTCGCGGCCTGGGCCTTCATCGCCATCGCGCTCGCCCTCACCTTCCCCGTCGTGCTGACCACGGTCTGGCTCGGCGACCCCGACGCCGGCGCCATCGTCGCCGGCTACGCGGGCTCGCTGCTGCTGGCCGGCGCCTGCGTCGCCATCGGCATCTTCGCCTCGGCGCTCTCGCGCAGCCAGGTCGTCGGCTTCGTCACGGCGCTGGCGATCTGCTTCGCGATGATGATCATCGGCTTCGACCCGTTCATCAACGCCGTCTCGAGCTGGGGCGCCCCCGCGGGGCTCGTGCAGGCCCTCGCCTCCTGCAGCCTCGTCCAGCACTTCGATTCGATGCGCCGCGGCGTCATCGACCTCAAGGACGTCGCCTACTACGCCGGCGTGATCGTCTTCATGCTCGCCGCCGCGCACGTGGTGACCGACAGCCGCAAGGCCTCCTAGCCCAACCGAGAGGAGCATTGACCATGTCCGACCAGAAATCCGCTTCCACAACCCAGAACAAAATCCTGCGGCGCCTCGGCGCCGGCGTGGCGGGACTCGCCGTCCTGCTCGTCATCATCGGCGCCGTCAACGTGATCGTCGCCAACCTCCGCCTCCGCTTCGACCTCACCGAGCAGAAGCTCTTCACCCTCTCGAAGGGTTCGCGCGCGCTGCTCGGCAAGCTCGACAACGACGTGACGCTAAAGCTCTTCCTCAGCGAAAGCTCCCGCGACATGCCGATGGGGCTCAAGACGTACGCCGCCCAGGTCCGCGACCTGCTCCGCGAGTACGAACTCGCCGGCCGCGGCCGCATCCGCCTCGAACAGTACGACCCGAAGCCCGACAGCGACGCCGAGGAATGGGCGCAGCGCTACGGCATCGAGCCGCAGCAGGCCGACCCCTTCGGCGCGGCCGTCTACTTCGGGCTCGTGGCGGTCTGCGGCGACGCCGAGGCCGCCATCCCCGGATTCAGCCCGCGCCTCGAGGAGACACTCGAGTACGACATCACGCGCCTCGTCGCCCGCGTCGCGTGGCCCGAAAAGCCCGTGATCGGCGTACTCAGCCCCCTCCCCGTCCTCGGCGCCCCGCAGAACCCGATGATGATGATGCAGCGCGGCCAGCAGCAGGACCGCGGCTGGGCCGCGTTCCGCGATCTCCGCGCCGACTACGACCTGCGCGAAGTCGCCCCCGACGCCGTGGCCATCGACGCCGACGTCAAGACGCTCGTCGTCGTCCACCCGAAATCACTCCCCGAGAAGACGCTCCTCGCACTCGACCAGTTCGTCCTGCGCGGCGGCCGCCTCGTCGCCCTCGTGGACCCCTTCAGCCTCGTCGACCTGCGTTCGAGCGCCGAGCAGAACCCGATGATGATGCAAACGGGCGGCGGCGCGGCCCCCTCCACGCTCGGTCCGCTCTTCGACGCCTGGGGCGTCGGCTTCGACACGACGAAGGTCGTCGCCGACCTCGCCGCGTCGACGAAACTCAACGACGGCCGCGGCGGTGTGGAGGATAACCCCGCGTTCCTCTCACTCGGCGCCGCCAACCTCTCGCGCGCCGATCTCCTGACCGCGTCCCTCACGCAGGTCATGCTGCCGTTCGCCGGCGCGCTCGAAGACCGCAAGGCCGAAGGCATCGTCTTCACGCCGCTCATGACCACGTCAGAGTCCGAAGCGTGCCTCGTGGACGCCGCCAGCCTCCAGATGGGCTTCGACGGCCTCAAGCGCCAGCTCGCACCGGACGGCGTGAAGCGCGTCCTCGCCGCGCGCCTCCAGGGGACGTTCAAGACCGCCTTCCCCGACGGCCTCGCCGAGGACGGCACGAACGCCGTCCCCGACCGCCTCAAGTCCGGCCAGGGCACCGTCGTCGTGTTCGCCGACGCAGACTTCCTCAACGACGCCTTCTGCGTCCAGGTCGTCAACTCCCTCTTCGGCCCTGTCGCGCAGCCCATCAACGAGAACCTCGCGCTCTTCGCCGGTGCCGTCGAGCAACTCGCCGGCCGCGAGGAGCTCATCGGCCTGCGCTCGCGCGGCCAGTTCAACCGCCCCTTCACGAAGGTCGACGCCATCGAGGTAGCGGCCATGCGCCAGTGGCGCGCCGAGGAGGACCGCCTCGAGGCCGCGCTGCGCGAGACGGAGGACCGCCTCCACGAGCTCCAGAGCCAAAAGAAGGGCTCGGAGCGGCTGATTCTCTCAAAGGAGCAGCAGGAGGAAATCGTCCGCTTCCGCGAGACGCAGGCGCAAACGCGCCGCCAGCTCAAGGAGGTGCGCAAGAGCCTCTACCGCGATATCGAGAACCTCGGTCTCGTCCTCAAAATTCTCAACATCGCGCTCGTCCCCGCCGCCGTCGTCTGCTTCGGCCTCGTCCGCGGCCTCTTGAGGAAGCGCCGCTGAAACCCAGCGCGGGCGGGCCGCGCGCCCGCCCGCCGGAAAGGAAATCCGCAACCATGACTTCGAAGAAACTCGTCATCCTCGCCGGCGCGGCCGCCGTCCTCGTCGGCCTCGCCTACCTCAGCGGCCAGCGCAACGCCGTCAGGACGCCAGGCGCCCTCGGCGCCAAGCTGTTCCCGAAGCTGGACGTCAGCCAGGTCGCCGCCATCGAAATCGCCCGCCCCGAGGGCCAGCCGTTCGCCCTCGCCGCGACCGACGCCGGGTGGACTGTCGACGCCCTCCACGGGTTCCCCGCCGACCTCGCCAAACTCCGCGAGAACATCCTCAAGCTCGCCGACCTCAAGGCCGGCCATGAGGCTCGCGGCCGCAAGCTCGACGGCGCCGCCGCCGTGCGTCTCAAGGACGCCTCCGGCGCGGTCCTCGCCGAACTCGTCCTCGGCGAACAGCATATGCGCAAGCCCGCTGACGACATGGGCGGCTACGGCGGCTATCCCGATGGCCGCTACGTCTCCGCCGACGGTGGCGCCACCGTTTACCTCGTCGACGACCCGCTCGCCTTCCTCGACGGCGAAGCCGCAAGCTGGGCAGATGCCCAGATTCCCGCGCCGTCCGGCTCGATCCAGGCGGTCGAAGTCTCGCACGCTGGTTCCGACCTCGCCCTCGTCAAGACGAACGGCGTCTGGACCGCCACCGACCTCGGCGCCGAGGAGGAAATCGACGCGAACAAGGCGTACAACCTCGATTCCGCGCTGTCCTACCTGCGCTTCAGCGGCATCGCCGATCCCGTGCTGACAGACGACGCGCTCGGCCTCGCAACCGGCACGGTCTACCGCGCCGTGTGCCACGACGGCATCACGTACACCGCGCACATCGGCGCCGCGACGACGAACAGCCAGGACCGCGCCTTCCGGATCGCCGCGTCCTTCGCGCCCACCGGCACCAATGCGGCGGAGAACGCCGCCGCCGAAGCGAAGGTCGCCGAGTTCAACGCGAAGACCGGGAAATGGACCTACCTCCTCGCCCCGTACGCGGCCGACAAGTTCATGCTCAAGCGCGCCGACCTCGTGAAGCCCAAGTCGAAGCCCGAAGCCAACGCCGAGCCGGAAGCGACACCCGAGGCCGACGCGAAACCCGAGGCCGATCCGGAAGCCTAATTGAAGGGCGGCAATCCCTTGCCGCCGAAACTGTAACCGGGGTCGCCGACCCCGGTTTGCCTCGGGCCGTCGAGTCGCCAGAGTCGGCTCACGCTAATCTTGCAGAAAATGCCAGATTATTGTGGCACGGCTTGCCGGGACGGCGGCGCCCTACCCCGCTGCGCAAATCCCCTCGACTAGCCTCTCATGGCATAACGGTGAACGGGAACATCGCTTCGACTAACTGCCTCGGCGACCGACCGAATACGGAAAATGGGCTCCGTTTTCGTCTTGTTGCCTACGCGGGCTTCTGATAGGATTCACGCGTCATCAACGACATTGCTCAGTCGATCATCAGGGAGGTGTGACATGGCCGACGAATTTGAAATCGATCTGGACGAGGACAAGACCGAGAGCGGCGCATCTGGAGCGTCGTCCGAGGTCGACTTGAACGTTCTCGCGACGTTCAAGCAGAGTCTGCTGGCGAAGCCGATGGATCTGCTGCCCGTGCTGCTGTGCGCGTTGCTCTGGCTCGTCACGGCATGGATCCCCTTCGTCAACATCGGCACGACGATCGCGCTCTTCACGCTCCCGGTCTGGCTGGCCGACGGGCGAAAGATTTCGCCCGTCGAACTCTTCCTTTGCGAACACCGCGCGAAGCTGGAGAACTTCCTTCTCCTCTCGGGACTGTTCGCCGCCGCCGCGCTCGCCGCCTGGGGTCTCTTCTCCGGCATGGGCCTGGCACCGGGCTGCTCGATGGCCCTCTGCGGCGGATCCCTGTTCTGGACCCAGTTCCGGCTACTGCTTGCCGCCGTCGCCGCGCTCGCGCCGCTCGCAATGGTCGGAACCGCCTGGTCGCTGGCGTTCTTCCTGCTCCTCGAACGCGGGCTGGAGCCGTTCGCGGCGATCCGCGCCAGCGCCGAGGCGACGCGCGGCAACCGCCTCAGGATCCTTGCGATCATCGGCATTCCCGCGCTACTGGGCGGCATGCTCTGCCTCGCATTCAGCTACGTCCCCTACCTGCGCTGGATCCTGGTGCCGGTGACGTTCCTCGCCACGAAGACCATCGTCATCAAACTCGCGGGAACGGTGTACGGAGCCCTGCGGACGAGGACCGGCGCGACGGCGTAGCCGGAGGCCGATGAAGCAGACCCCGGAACCCGGTTCCCGTATTCTGGCGCATTGCGGCGACACGGTCGACTTCACGTTGTACGTCGACGGTGCCCGCCGCGGTCGCGCCGTGCTTCGCACATCGCTCGGGGGCGCCCGGATCCGGCGGCGTGAAATCGTCGAGGCCGCCGACCAGGACCGTCCGCCGCTCGCGCGCGAGTGGCGCGACGTGCCGATGGAGGAAATCGAGCCCGGCGTCCATCGCGCGCGGATGCCGCTGTGCGAGGTCGGAATCTTCCGTGCGAAGTCCTGCTTCTTCCCCGCCGAGGGGGGGCGCCCGCAGTGGCCGCAAGGCGGCGACGTCCGCGTCAAGGTCGCGCCGGCCTGGACATGTCAGGGAGCCTCCGTCTACACGGCGTTCGTTCGCCAGTTCGGCGCTTCGCTCGCCGAGGCGCGAGCGCAGCAGCCGCCTTGCGACGTCGCAGCCCTCGACCGCGATGGATGGTCCGCCATTCCGCCCGAAGGCACGTTCCGGGACCTCGCCGCGCACCTCGACGCGATCTTCGGCGACCAGCGCTTCCGCATCCTCCAGCTTCTGCCGATCCATCCCGTTCCGACGACATTCGCCCGGATGGGCCGCTACGGATCGCCCTTCGCCGGCACCGACTTCCTCGCCGCCAACCCGGCGCTCGCCGAGTTCGACGCCTCCGCGACGCCCCTCGACCAGTTCCGCGAACTCGTCGACGCCGTCCACGCTCGCGGCGGGCGCCTCTTCATGGATCTGCCCGCCAACCACACGGGCTGGGCCTCCACGCTCCAGACGCACCATCCCGAATGGTTCCGCCGAGGCAGCCTGGGGCGCTTCGTCTCCCCTGGCGCCTGGGGCACGGTCTGGGAGGACCTCGTCGAGCTGGACTACGCGAACGCCGGCTTGCGCGGGTTCATGGCGAACGTCTTCGAATTCTGGTGTCGCCAGGGCGTGGACGGTTTCCGCTGCGACGCCGGGTACATGGTTCCGGGCGAGGTGTGGCGCTACATCGTGGCGCGGGTTCGCGAGCAGTTCCCCGACACCGTCTTCCTGCTCGAAGGTCTCGGCGGCAAGCTCGTCGTCACGCAGACCCTGCTCGCCGAGGAAGGTCTCGACTGGGCGTATTCCGAACTCTTCCAGACCGAGGACCGCTCGGCTTTCGAGCGCGATATGCCCGGTGCGCTGGCGCTATCCGCCGAGGCCGGTCCGCTGATCCACTTCGCCGAAACCCACGACAACAACCGCCTCGCCGCGCGCTCGCGCGAATACGCCAGAATGCGCGTCGCCGTGGCCGCGCTACTTTCGCATCAGGGCTGTTTCGGGATCACCAACGGCGTCGAATGGTTCGCCGACGAGAAGATCGACGTCCACGGCGCCAGCGGCCTGCGCTGGGGCGCCGCCGAAAACCAACTCCCCGCCATCGCCCGCCTCAACGCCCTGCTCGCCACCCATCCGGCCTTCGGCGCGGGCGCCGAAGCGCGCCTTGTCCAGCGCCGCGACGGAAACACCCTCGCCATCGTCCGCACCCCGCCACCCGGCGCGCCAGGCGGACGCCTCCTCGCCCTCGCTAACCTCGACGACCGATCGCGCCAGCCGGTCTCGTGGCCCGCGCATGAATTCGCCGGCGGCCGCGAGACACCGGAACTCCTCGGCGCCAACTCGCGCCCCCTGCCGGAGCCCGAGTCCGGTCTCTGCACCGTCGTGCTGGAGCCCGGCCAAGTCCTCTGCTTCGCCGAGTCGACCGCGGAAGCCGCCGACCTCGAGGCGCAGCTCGCCGCGCCGGCGCCCTTCATGCTGGCCCGCGTGCGGGAGCAGACGCTCCGGGCGACTGCGCTCGCCATGCGCGAAGCGGTGACGAACGGAAGTCCCCTCGGCCCTCGCGAGGACGTCGCGCGCCTCGCCGCACTGCTTGCGGAGGATCCGCTGGAGCTCCTGGCCGATCTCGTCGGTTCCGGAGCGATGCCGCCCGCCACCGAGATCGCGATTCCAGAAGACGCCACGCGCATCGTCATGCTGCCCCCTGGCCATTTTCTGATCGTCCGCGCCGCGCATCCCTTCCGCTGCGTCGTCGAATCCGCAGACGGCAAAGCCCTCGCCGTCGCCAGCGCCTGCGCCCGCGCGGGTGGCGGTTTCTTCGCCGTGTTGCGCCCCGATTCCCTAGTCGGTCCGGTCGAGGCACCTGCCCTGCTGCGCGCGCAGATGCACGTTCCCGGCGAGCCCGGCTGCCGCCGCCTCGCCATTGGACTCCGCCTGCTGCCCGAGGCGGGGCGCGCGGGGCCTGTCGTACGAAACGTCTTCGGCGGCATGGAGGTCCTTCACGACGGTCTCTGCGCGCTCCTCGCAAACGGGCGCGGAGCCATGGCGCACGTGCGGGCCAAGTGGGGAGAAATCCGCAGCCAGTACGACGCGCTCCTCGCCGCGAACCCCGATCCCCGCGTGCCTTGCGACCGCCACGTCCTCTTCACGCGCTGCCGGATGTGGGTCGTCAACCAGGGCTTTTCCTCCGATGTCGACGCGACGTGCCTCTCAGCCTTCGCCTGCGTCGCGGGATCGGGCACCGCGACATGGCGCTTCAAAGTCCCCGTCGGCACCGGGCGCGCCATCGATCTGCTGCTGACGCTGACGCTCCATTCGGGTCGCAACGCGTTGACGCTCGCCGTCCGGCGCGGCCCGCAGGGCGACGACCCTGAACTGCTCGACGACGCCACCGCCGTCCAGGTCATCTTCCGGCCCGACATCGAAAGCCGCAGTTTCCATCACAAGACGAAGGCGTATGCAGGTCCCGAACGCGACTGGCCGGGGCGCGTCCACCAGGCGCCGGGTGGTTTCACATTCCGCCCTGCAGGCCTGCCCGGGTTGTCGCTGCGCATCGACGAGGGCGCGTTCGTCCCGGAGCCCGAGTGGCTCTACGCCGTCGAGCACCCCGAAGATGCGGAGCGCGGACTCGACGGGCGTTCGGATCTCTACAGCCCAGGCTGGTTCACCGCGCTGCTCGAAGGCGACGACGCCTGCGCACTCGACGCCGAATGCCTGATGGATGGCGCGGAGCCGTCCGCACTGCCGCCGCCAATTCCCGCGCCGCATCGCCGCGGCGAGGATCGGCCCGCGCCGCTACGCAAGGCGCTGTCGCGGGCGATGCGGGACTTCGTCGTGCGCCGCGACGCGCTCTCGACGGTCATCGCCGGCTATCCGTGGTTCCTCGACTGGGGGCGGGACACCTTCATCGCGCTGCGCGGGATGGTGGCCGACGGCATGCTGGACGAGGCGCTGGGCATCGTGCGCAAGTTCGGCGAATTCGAGTCCGGCGGCACGCTGCCGAACATGATCCACGGCGACGACGCCTCCAACCGCGACACCTCCGATGCGCCGCTCTGGTACATCGTCGCCACCGCCGAGCTGGCGGCGAAGGCCGGCGAAGAGGCGGTGTTCGGCGCCTCGTGCAGCGGACGCGCCGTGAGCGACGTGATCGTCGCCATCGCCGAGGGCTACGTCCGAGGGACGATCAACGGCATCCGCGTCGACGACGCATCCGGGCTCGTCTACAGCCCCTCGCATTTCACCTGGATGGATACGAACCACCCCGCAGGCACGCCGCGCGCCGGATACCCCGTCGAAATCCAGGCGCTGTGGATCGCCGCGCTCGACGTCGTGGCGCGGCTCGCGCCCGGAGGCCCGTGGGCGGCTCGCGCGGAGCGGGCTCGCGAATCGTTCGCGCGGCACTTCTGGCTCGACGATCGCGGCTACCTCTCCGACTGCCTGCACGCCGATTCGTTCCGCCCCGCGGAACAGGCGCGAGCGGACGACCATCTGCGGTGCAACCAGGTCTTCGCCCTGACGCTGGGCGCGCTCCGCGATCCCGCGCGCTGCCGGCGGGCGCTGCGCGCACTCGAACGACTGCTCGTTCCCGGGGGCATCCGAACGCTCGCACCGGGCCCCGTGGACCCTGCGCTCCCCATCTACCGCAACGGCGCGCTGCTCAACGACCCGTCGCATCCCTACTGGGGCCGATACGAAGGCGACGAAGACACGCGGCGCAAGCCGGCCTATCACAACGGCACAGCCTGGACATGGCCGTTCCCGTCGTATGCCGAAGCGCTCGTCAAGGTCTACGGCCGCAGCGCGAAGCCGACCGCGCGCGCGCTGCTCGCCAGCGCGGCGGCGCTCATGGAGCACGGCTGCGTCGGACAGCTCCCGGAGATCCTCGACGGCGACGCGCCGCACCGCCAGCGCGGCTGCGACGCGCAGGCATGGGGCGTCTCCGAGTTCCTCCGAGTCGCGGCGCTACTGGGTTTGTAGATCCGAAGCGCCTGCAACCGGGCATCGTCACCGATTGCCATCGCCTTCCGCTTCGACGAGTTTGATTTGGATGCCGACACGATCTGCGGAAACGGCCGCCGCCTCGTCCACGGCGAAACCGGGGAGCCAGAGTACGGTGCCGTCCTCGAGCGCGAGAACCGGCACGGCGCGGCGCATGGCCCGCGGGACTTTGAGATTGACGAGGATGTCCGATAGCTTCTGCGTGATGCCGCTGCCGGCGGGCGACATGCGGTCGCCAGGGCGCGGCGGGCGCAGCAGCGCCGTGCGCCCGGCCAGCGCGGCATTGATCGTGCAGGCCTGCGGCAACGCCAGCGGCGACGCGCTCCGGTGCGGCCGGATCAGCGGCCCGGGGGCGAAGCGCACGACGAAGGCCGTCGCGTCAGGCGCCAAACGGAAGGGACCGAATTCGGCGGCCTCCGCGGGAATCACGAAAGGCGCGCAGCAGGGCGCGTCGGAGGTCTCGCCCTCCGGCGCCGTCTCGCACTGCGCGGTGAGCGCGCCATTGCAGCGGCGGACGATCCAGCCGCCGCCGAGCGTGGCGTCGCGCGTGCCGGCCTCCGGGCCTGCGCACAGGGCGGCGACGCGCTCGAGCGCGGCCAGCGTGACCGCCTCGGGATCCATTCCGACCGCGTAGAGCCAGTCGGCCACGATGCGGCGGAAAAGGGGGATGGGCTGCTTCCGCAAGGCGGGGACATCGAGCCCGCCGCCGGGCGCGGCGCAGGCATTCGTGGCGGCGTCTGCGAGCAATTGGAGATAGGCGTCGTCCTCGCGCAGCATCGCCATCGAGCGCAGCGCAGTCGGAACGGCGGCGGGGCCGAGGGCGTGTTCGAACGCGGGCACGACGTGGTGCCTGACAGCGTTGCGCGCGACGTCGTCCGCCGCGTTCGTGGCGTCCTCGCGCCAGGGTAGGGACTCCGCCACGAGCCAGTCGCGGAGCTGCGCGTGACGCAGGGCGATGAGCGGGCGGATCCGGGGAATGGCGCCGAGGGACGGCGTCGAGACCGGCTTGATGCCGCCGATGCCGCGCAGGCTTGTGCCGCGGGCGAGGCGCAGAAGGAGCGTCTCGATCTGATCGTCGGCGGTGTGTCCCGTGGCGATGGCGACGCAGCCGTGCGCGGCGGCGACGCGCTGGAGGAAGGCGTGGCGGAGTCGCCGCGCGGCCATTTCGATGGATTCGCCGGAGCGCGCGGCCTCGGCGGGGGCGTCGGCGCGCTCGACAACGCAGGTCAAGCCGAGACCCTGCGCAAGGGCTTCGACAAAACGGGCGTCCGCATCCGCCTCCTCGCCGCGGATGCCATGGTGGAGATGGGCGACGACGATCGGATGCCGCACCGGATCGAGCTGGCGGCGCAGCACGTGCAGCAGAGCGGTCGAATCCGCGCCACCGGAGACGGCGACGAGGATCGGGCCAGTCGGCAGTACGGGGATCGCGATGATGTCGTCTGGAAGCATGACTGTCGGGAAACAGACAACGGCACCCCGGCCGACTGGCCCGGGCGCCGCTGGAATTGGATCAGGTCGAATCCGCGTTGCGCCTTAGCGGCGGTAGAACGCGAAGTCGGCGCGACGGTTCTTCACCCAGGCGTTCTCGTCGTGGCCGGCATCGGCGGGGCGCTCTTCGCCGTAGCTGACGGTCTGGATGCGGGCGGGATCGACGCCGAGGGCCACGAGCTGTTCGCGGACGGCCAGGGCGCGGCGTTCGCCGAGGGAGATGTTGTACTCGTTCGTGCCGCGTTCGTCGCAGTTGCCTTCGACGACGAGGACGATGGCGGGCGTGGCCTTGAGCAGCTCGGCGGCGGCGGCGACTTTCGGCGCCTCCTCGGGCGGGACGAGCGACGAATCGTACTGGAAGTAGACGGGGTAGTACTCGCCGACGTCCGTGGCGCGCTGGAGCGTCTGGAAGTCGATGCCCGAATCCAACGGCATGTCGCCGCTGCTGAGGGTGCCGTCTTCGATGGTCGAACCGCCGCTGATGATGTCTCCGCCGGGGGCGGTGTTGCCGCCCCTGTTCCTGGCGGTGCGGCAGCCAGTGGCGAAGGAGGCGGCAAGGAAGACCGCCAAAGCGAGGGTGAATAGGGATTTGTCGTTGCGCATGGTGTGCTCTTGGTTGTTTGTTTTTTTGGGCAGGTGTGTCCGAGGTTCTCCGGCAACTCGCCGGTGGGAAGATGCGGGCTAGCTAGAAAGAGGGGTTGGTCTTGGACCAGTGGGGAAGGTACCAGTCGCCGGAGACGGCGATGAGCGGCTGAGGATCGTCGCCCAAGGTGTCGAGGACGACGAGAGAGCGCTTGAAGCCGGCGGTGCGGGTGCAGACGACATGGCGGCCGTCGGGGGCCCAGGAGGGATCTTCGTAGTCGGCGCCATCGGCGGGGCTGACGGCCTGGGGCGCGGAGGTGCGGGGATCGGCGGCGGGGTCGAGGATGTAGATGCGGTAGCGGCCCGCAGAGCGGCCGCAGAAGGCGATCTGGCCGTTGTCGCCCCATTCCGGCGCGGCGCATTCGGTAACGCCGGAGTAGTAGGTCGCGCGGCGCCCTTGGCGCGAACCGACGCCCATGATGTAGAGGCGGGGGACGCGGCCTTCGTCGCTGATGTAGGCGAGTGAGTCGCCGTCGGGGGACCACGTGGGGCTGGACTCGTTGACCTTGTTGCTCGTGGTGAGGCGGGTGAGCTTGCGGGTCATGAGGTTCTGGACGTAGAGGTCGACGCCGCCGGAGCGGGAGAGGACGAGGGCCATGATGGAGCCGGAGGGGGCGATCACGGCGCCGTTGTTCATGCCGGGGTAGCTGGCGAGGGGTTCGCGGCGCTTCGTGCCGAGGTCGACCTTGTAGACTGCGGGCGGACCGGCGAGCCAGGAGGTGTAGAGGAACGCATTCCGCCCGGGAACCCAGGTCGGAGAGAGGCAGAGCTTGCCATCGCTCGTGAGCTGCTCGAGGCGGCCGCCATCGGCGTCGCACTTGTAGACCTCGGTGCCGCCGCCGCGGCGGCCGACGAGGAGGATCTTCGAGGAGGCCATGGGCTTCTTTTCGGCGACCGCTGCGACGAGTTGGTCGCAGAAGGCATGCGCGGCGTCCCGAATCTGGGCGTGGGAGACGGACTTCTGCCAGCCAAGCTGGCGCATGCCGTTGAGCCATTTCACCGTGGCGCGGGCGGAGAGGCTGCCACCGCCCTGAACGGCGCCTTCGAGCACGACGGAGGCGGACGGGGTTTCAACGGGAACGAACCAGCCGGAGCGGACGAGGTCCCCCTTGAGGATCTGGAGGAACTCGCGCGCCTGCTGGGAGCCGTCTGAGCCCATGCCGGCTAGGGAGATCGTCTGCTTGTTGGCATCGGCGCCCTTGGCGGAGATGGTGATGTCGGCCGCGGGGACGGCGGCGAGGAGGGCCGTGCAGGCGGTCACGATCAGGAGAAGACGGGGAAAGGCCATTGACGCAACTCGGCTCGAAAAGGTTGTGCTGTTGAAAGTGGGGCGCATTCTACCACAACCCGCCGACTCGGAGCAAGGCGTTTGTCTCGGCGCGCAATCGGCGCGCAATCGTCGCGCAATCGATCGGCGAAGGGCTTGCGGCCTGCAAGCCGTCGTGGTAGAATCGCGGCTACATTCGGAGCACACGGAGCATAGAACGATGTCCAACAAAATCAAGAATGGCGCCGTGCGGAAGGCCGGCGTCGGCGGGACGGTCAAGTCCGTCACCCCCGCCCGGTTCGATCGCGCCGTCAAGACAACCGTGCCGGTGAAGAAGCCCGTCCATCCCGGCGGCCTCGGGCGGGGTCTCGACGCGCTCATCGGCCGGGACGCCGCCCAGCACGCCGCCGCGCCGGCGCCGTCCACCGCGGCGTCCGCGACACCTTCCGCCGCGGAGGGGATCAACGTGATCCGCGTCCGCACGACGCTGATCCAAGCCAGCCCCTGGCAGCCTCGGCGCGTGTTCGACGAAGTGGCGCTCCAGGAGCTCGCGGCCTCGATCCGCGAGCACGGCATCATCCAGCCGCTCATCTGCCGCAAGGCGTCCGATGGCGGGTTCGAACTCATCGGCGGCGAACGCCGCCTGCGCGCCGCGGGCGAAGCCGGCCTCGACGAAGTCCCCGTCATCGTCGTGGACGCCGTCGACCGCGACGCCGCGGAGCTGGCCCTCGTCGAAAACCTCCAGCGCGAAGATCTGAACGTCGTCGAAGAGGCCGAGGGGTATCGCGCCCTGGCCGAGAGCTTCGGCATGACTCAGGCGGACATCGCCGACCGCGTCGGCAAGGCGCGCGCCTCCGTTGCCAACACGATGCGCATGCTCGAGTTGCCGGACGAGGTGAAGCAGCTTCTCGGCTCGGGCCTGCTCTCCGTCGGCCACGCCAAGGTGATCCTCGGGCTCGACGGCGAAGAGGATCGCGTCAAGATGGCCCGCGAGAGCGTCAAGGAGGGGCTGACCGTCCGGATGCTCGAACAGCGCGTCGCCCGACGCAAGGCCGATCCGAAGCCGCGATTCGCCACACCGGACATTCCGGAGGCGTATCTGGCCACTCTGCTCGACAAGCTTCATCACCGCTTCGGCACCCGGGTGAGGCTGAGCCCCTCGGTGCGCTTCGCCAACGGGCGCCGCGGCAAGGGCCGCATCGAGCTGGAGTTCGCGGACAACGAGGAGCTGTCGCGCCTCCTCGACCTGCTCGGCGTCGACGTCAACGACGACATCTAGGAACGGCGCCCCGCCTCCGTCCACCCGACTCATTCCCCGGAACACCCGCCCCATGCAAACACGCCGCATCGTCGTCACCTCCGCCCTCCCCTACGCCAACGGGGACATCCACCTCGGCCATCTCGTTGAATACCTCCAGACGGACTTCTGGGTGCGCTTCCAGAAGATGCGCGGCCACGACTGCGTCTACGTCTGCGCGGACGACACGCACGGCACCCCGATCATGATCCGGGCTCGCAAGGACGGCATCGCCCCCGAGCAGCTCGTCGAGGCGAGCTATGCGCGCCACACGAAGGACTTCGCGGACTTCGAGATCGCCTTCGACAACTACTACACGACCCACTCGCCCGAGAACCGCGACTTCTGCGCCACCATCTTCAAGCGCCTCGAGAAGAACA
>CAYVJM010000035.1:0-14428 GCA_964451695.1 uncultured Lentisphaerales bacterium
GTTTCAGATCGGCGGCAACACAGGCCAATGCCATGCGCTCCGCGACCCCGCCGACCGAATACCGTGGTGCCTCTTCGTCTGCTTGACAATGCGTGTTGATCGGCGTAGGCTGACATGCGTTTGAGTGTTTATCCTCGATCCGTGCTACTCCATTGATCCTATCCACTAGGCATTTCGTCCACCATGCAAACCGTCATAAGGCATATCCTTGTTCGAAGGAGACAGGAGATGAAGAACATGAGAGTCGTCGGCGTCGTTGTCGCGTTCCTCGTGGCCGCCCACGTGGCCAGCGGTTTCGACTACAAGAAGAACACCATATCCGGTGGGGGGACGACGAACACGTCGACCTTCTCATCCTTCTCCTCTACAACGGTCATGGTGGGCGGGTCCAACGTCACCACGGTAACGTCCGGTGGGCCGGTGTTCGCTTCCGGCCTCGGCGACTTCGAATGGGAGGATCATGGGTTTGACTGGGGGGATCATGGGTTTGGCAGGAAGACGCTCGACCAGAGGATTCGAGATGCCGAACAGAAACTCAACAAACTCTACTTCGTTCGAGACGTGTGCCGGACACTCGAAGACGAGATTCGTATTTCGTTCGAGAAGAAGGACATTCGTGAAGTGCTCAATCAGGTGTCGGACATCATCGGAACCCAGTTGCCCTACGAAGTCCCGGAAGGGGCATACCTTGTTGAGAAATCGGATGTCTCCGGGATGCCGGCCGACCAGTTTCTCAACAGCATCGCCGGAGTCTGCGGTCTCACGCTGAAGTACGAACGGAACAAACTCATCTTTCAGAAGCCGGAGAAGAAGACGTCTTCCGACAACCCGCCCGAGGGTACGCGCTGACGCGCGCCCCTCAATTGGGCCTGGATCATGATAAGAAAACACGCCATGCGGTCTGTGGTGTTGACTGTGGCGGCCATCGGATTCGCGGTGACGCTGAAATCGATTGGCGACAGTCCGCTCTCCGCACCGCCGAGCCGGAAGGAGGACGCTCTCATGTTGGGCTTCAGCAACAGCTTTGCGATTGGCGCCGCCATTCCTGGCGCCGAACTGAGCGAGGCGGAACGCCGACTTCTGTTGTCCAACTTTGGCACCGTTACGCCGGAGAACTGTATGAAGCCTGCGCCTCTGCATCCAGCGGAGGAACGCTTCGACTTTGCCAAAGCGGACGCTCTCGTAGAGATGGCCCATGCCAACGGGCTGACGGTGAACGGTCATACCCTGGTCTGGCACAAACAATGCCCTGACTGGTTCTTCACGGATGACGGTCGGCTGGCAGGCAGGGAACTCGTGCTTCGACGTATGCACGGCCATATTGCCGGGGTTGCCGGACATTTCGCAGGCAAGGTGAAGAGTTGGGACGTGGTCAACGAAGCCATTGACGACGGGACAAACTACCTGCGGAGATCCAAGTGGCTAACGAGTATCGGCGAGGATTTCATCTCGGAAGCCTTCATCGCCGCTCGGAAGGCAGACCCAAAGGCCGAACTCTACTACAACGACTACAACATTGAGCGACAACCGAAGCGCGACAAGACAATACGCCTCATTCGTGACCTTAAGCAGTGCGGAGCACCGATCCATGGCATCGGCATCCAGGGCCACTGGCAACTCGATCAAATTCCCTACAAGGACATCGAAGATGCGATCCTTGCCTTCCACGCCGAAGGCATGACGGTGATGATTACTGATCTTGATATTGACGTTGTCACCCGCAAAACCACCGGTGCCGAGACGGCGATCAGGGAAAAGGACAGTGCCGACCCCTTCGCCAATGGCCTCCCCGATGATCTTCAACAACGCCTTGCCGACCAGTATGCCCAGCTCTTTGCATTGTTCCTGAAACATCGAGACAAGATCACCCGCGTCACCTTCTGGGGGCTTCACGACGGACGAAGTTGGCTGAACCACTGGCCGTCCAAGCGCACCAACCATCCCCTGTTGTGGGACCGGGCGCTGCAACCCAAGCCTGCGCTATCGGCCGTGCTGGCGAGTTGGAGACTTGAAACTGGGAACTTGTAACTTGAAACTGGAATGCTGGAATACTTGAATTGGCCTGACCCCTAGTACCTAGAACCTAGTACCTAGAACCTAGCCGCTAGCCCCTAGTTCCCCCCTCACGCCCGAGGATGGGCGGCATGGTAGACGCGGCGGAGATGCTCGGCGGAGACGTGGGTGTAGATCTGCGTGGTGGAGAGGCTCGCGTGCCCGAGCAACTCCTGCACCGCACGCAGATCCGCCCCGGCGTCGAGGAGATGCGTCGCGAACGAATGGCGTAGCGCGTGCGGCGAGTACGCGCCGGGGATTCCCGCCGCGGCAAGGCACTTCGTCATCAGCCGTTCGATCGATCGCGGCGTCAGCCGTCCGCCCTTCCAGTTGCGGAAAAGCGGTTCGGCGGGCGCGGTCGCCGCCGCGCCCCAGACGCGGACGGCGCTGTCGAGCATGCGCCGCAGCGCGACGAGAGCGGGACGCCCGAGCGGGCAGAGGCGTTCCTTGCGTCCCTTGCCGAAGACCTTGGCGAAGGCCTGGGCGAAGTCGATGTCGGCGATGCTAAGGCCGCCGGCTTCGCCAACGCGCGCGCCTGAGCTGTAGAGGAGTTCGAGCACGGCCGAGTCGCGCAGCGCGAGGTACTGGTCGAGGAGGCCCGCGGCGTCCGCCGAACCGGTTTCGAAATCCGCGGGCGGCGCGGCCTTGTCGAGGAGCGTCTGGACTTCGAGGACGGTGAGCACGTCGGGCAGTTCGCGGTGGAGACGGGGGCCGCGGAGACCGGCGAACGGATTTTCGCGCAGGTGGCCTTCCCGCACGAGGAAGCGGTAGAAAGTGCGCAGGGCGGAGAGTTTGCGGCGCACGGTCGCGGGCTCGGCTTCGGCGCGGGCGAGCGCGACGAGAAAGGCGCGGGCCCGAGCGCGATTGAGGCTCGTCCAGGCCAAGGGCGGCGCGGCATCGGGGCCGAAGGCGAAGACGGCGAACTGGCCGAGATCGCGCCGGTAGGCGAGGCGCGTGTTGGGGGAGTCGTTGCGTTCGGTGTCGAGGTGGCGGACGAAGGCCTCGGCAAGGGGATCGCCGACGAGGCGCTGGATGAACGGGACGTCCGCCTGCATGACCGTACGAGCCGGCTGGCTACTGGAAGAAGCTGTTGAGGAAGTCGTACGGCGCGGCTTCGTCGTCGAGGTTGCGGGGCGGGCCGTGGATGTCGATGAGGTCGACGAGGATGTTGAGGCTCTCGTCGAGGACGACGTCCGACTGGCGGGCCTGGCGTTCGCGCTCCGTTTTCGTGCGCGGGGGCTTGGTGTCCGCATCGCCGGTTTCACCGGTGAGGGCGTCGCCGCCGTCCTCGGGTGGAGATTCGAGGGAGAGTTCGCGGCTGAGCGCCTCGTCTTCCCGGGCGCGCTTGAGGCGTTCCTCGAAGTTGAGGGAGACGACGCGGTTGGTGCTGAAAGCGCCGAAGCGCTCGAGAAGGGTCGTGTGCTTTTGCCAGCGGTCGTTGGCGGCGAGGCGGGTCTTGGAGCGTTCGGCCAAGGTGGGGATCGTCTCTTCGAGCGAGTCGGCGCGGCGGTAGCGGGCGGGACCGGTGCGCGACCAGGACATGGCGTTGGGGAGCTTGTCCTCGCCGAGTTCGCTGTAGAACTCGAGGATGGAGGGCAGGTGGATGTCCGCGGCGACGCCGCGCATCTGCGTGGAGCTTCCGGTGATACGGTAGAAGGAGGCCGTGGTCGCCTTGAGGGATCCGAGCTTGCCGCCGCGCACGGGCAGCAGCGTCTGGACGGTGCCCTTGCCGTGTGTGTGGGAGTCGCCGACGATGACGGCGCGGCCGTAGTCCTGGAGGGCGCCGGCGACGATCTCGGAGGCGGAGGCGCTGATGCGGTCGATGAGCACGACCATGGGCTTGGAGAAGGCGATGGCGGGATCGTTGTCGTTGAGCGTGATCGTGCGGCGCGTCTCCTTGACCTGGACGACGGGGCCGGAGCGGAAGAAGAGGCCGGTGAGGTAGACGGCTTCGGGGAGGGAGCCGCCGCCGTTGCCGCGGAGGTCGAAGACGAGGCCTTCGACGTTCTCGGCGTTGAGTTCGGCGACGAGGCGGGCGACGTCGAGCGTCGCGCTGCGCGGTGTGGCGTCGGCATCGCCGCCGAGCTTCATGCTGGAGTAGAACGTGGGCAGCTTGATGTAGCCGAGCTTGCGTTCGACGCCGTTGGTGTCGACGGTGGTTTCGATGCGCGACGTGGCGGCCTGTTCCTCGAGTTTGATTTCGTCGCGGACGAGCACGACGGTCTTGATGGCGTTGGCGTCGTTGGCGGGGACGACCTGGAGGCGGACGGTGCTGCCCTTGGGGCCGCGGATGAGGCGCACGGCCTTGTAGAGCGGCCAGTGGCGGATGTCGACGAAATCCTCGTCGCCCTGGGCGACGCCGATGATCTTGTCGCCGGGGACGAGCCGGGTCTCGGAGGTGTCGCGTTCGGCGGGGCTTCCAGGCATGATTTCGACGATCTTGGCGGCGCCGTCGTCGGTCTGGAGCGTGGCGCCGATGCCCTGTAGGGAGAGCTGCATGTCGATGCCGAAATCCTCCTGGGCCACGGGGGAGAGGTAGCTCGAGTGGGGGTCGTACGACGTGGTCATCGCGTTGAAGAATCGACCCAGGTAGAACTCCTGGTCGCTGTCCTTGAGAATGGACTCGTACTGGGCGAAGCTTTTGACGGTCGCGTCGATGGCGTCGGCGCGCGCCTCGGCGTCCGTCTTGATTCCCTTGGCGGCGGCGAAGTAGCCGGAGACGAGCGTGTCGAGGCGGTTGGTGGCGACGCCGGGCGCGGGCTCGGGGGCGGGTCCGGGGAGGAGCGTGGCGCAGAATGCGGCGCGCTGTTCGGCGTTGGTGGGCGAGACGGGGAGGGTGGCGAGAGCGTCGTCGAAGGTCTTGAGCGCGGGGCCGAGTTCGGCCTCCGTCGCGGTCGGGGCGTTTGTCGTCGCGGCGGGGTCGTTGAGGTGGCGGGCGATGTCGAGGCGCAGTTCGACCATCCGCGCGGCGTTCTTGTCGTTGGCGATACGGGTGGAGACCTGGTGGGCGAGGAGCATGTTGAGGATGCGATCGAGCCAGAGCGCGTCCATCTCCGCGGCGTCGGCGGGCCACGGGAGGTCCTTGCGGTTGAGAGCGAAGGAGCCGGATCCCGCGATGTCGAAGGCGTTGGAGACGTTGGTCTGGACGAAGGCCACGCGGTCGCGGACGCGATCGCGGAAGCGCGTGAAGACCTCGAGAGGGAAGGAGACGTCGCCATCGCGCATCATCTGCGGAAAGAGCGTCTTGGCGCGTTCGAACTCGGCGATGTCGGACTGGAGGAAAAACATCCGCTCGTAGTCGAGGGCGTTGAGGTAGTTCGTCCAGGCGACGGCGGACATGGCCTCGTCGAACACCTTGTGGAGGAGGTGGACCTCGGGCATGTCGTTGACGAGGATCCGCGCGACGGACGAGGCGGTCTGGGCGGCGTCGGGCTCTTCGCCGCCGTTGTCCTCCGTCTCGTATTCGGAGACAAAGGGAACGCCCGGGGCGTTTTGGGCGACGCGGTCGCGGAGGGACTCGCAGCCGGCGCGGCCGTTGGCGCGGCTCCGCGAGGAGACTGAGGCGAGGGCGGCGAGCATGGCGGCCATCAGGACGAGCGGCATCCAGGCGACCGGGATCTTGCTGGGGCGTTTCATCGTTGGGGAGGTCTCCTAGGCGTTCGCGGCGGCGGCGCGGGGTTTGCGCGGGGGCAGCGTGATGGCAAACCGGGCGATGGTCTCGTCGGCGCCGGGGATCTGGTCGCGGTAGCGCAGGAACATGCGTTCGAGGACTTTGAGCTGGGCTTCGGAAAGGCTCTTCTTGGCGGTGAACTGGGCGGCGACGGAATTGAAGAACTCGGCGTCGTCGTAGACGCGGCGGCCCTTGCGCACGGGTTCCTTCCAGGCGCGGACCTGGCCGAGGCCGGCGAGAACGCCTTCGATCTTGGCGGTGTCGATGGCGACCGGGTCGCGGTAGGCGACCTCGAGGCGTTCGCAAAGTTCGCGCGAGAAGTCGGGGATGTTCTTGCGCGCGTCGAGGAACATGCGTTCGAGATAGTGGCGCTGCTTCGGCGAGAGGCGTTTGCCGCGGCGCACCTGGTCGCGGAGCGACTGGTAGAAGGTGGTGGAGCCTTCGTCGACTCCGGCCTTGTCGAGGATCTCGAAGATGGCCAGCGTGGAGGGGCGCGGGGGCTGGAGCTGTTCGTCTTCGAGGATGTCTTCGCGGCCGATCCCCTTGAGGAAGCCCTCGAGATCCGCGAGGCTGGAGCGGTACCGGACGAGGATGCCGAGGAGGGCGCGGAGCTGGTTCTGCGAAATGCCGCCGGCCTGGGCGGGGGCGCTGTCCGCCTCGGCCGCGACATCGGCGCCCTCGAGGTTCTCCGTCTCGTCCTGGGCTTCGGCCTTCTTGTTGGCGGCCTTGCGGGAGGCGGGCTTCTTCGCGGACTTCTTCGCGGGTGCTTCGCCGCGGAACTTCTGGCCGATTTCCTCGACGAACTGCTGGTCGCTGAACGTGCGCTTGCCGCGCTTGACGGGCGGCGCCCATTCGCGGACTTCGCCGAACTTCGCGAGCACCGCCTCGACGACTTCGGGATCGGCCACGGGGGCTTTCGCGGCGGCCAGCCAGTCCTTGAGCTTGGCGTAGAAGCTGCGGAGCATGCCCTGCCAGTCGAGATTCACGGAAGGATCCTCGACGGCGTCGAGCTGCGTCTCCATGGCCGCTGTGAAACCGATGTCGAAGAGTTCGGCGTAGTTGGCGACAAGAAAGGCGTTGACCTTCTCGCCCAGCTCGGTGGGGAGCAGCGCGCGCCGCTCCTTGACGACGTAGTTGCGCGCGACGAGGGTGGCGAGGATGGCGGCGTAGGTCGACGGGCGGCCGATGCCGTTCGCTTCGAGCGCCTTGACGAGCGATGCTTCGTTGAAGCGCGCGGGCGGCTTCGTCTCCTTGCGCTCGTCGGCGACGGCGACCAAGTCGAGGGCTTCGCCGGCGGCCAGAGGCGGCAGCGCGTCTAGCCGGTCGTCTTCGCCCTCCTTCGCGTCGTCCTCGGGCTGCGGCGCGACGTCGCCCATCACCTTGAGGAAGCCGGGGAAGAGCAGCTCGGCGGCGGAGGCGGAGAGCAGGAGCTCGCCAAAGCCGTTGGACGGCGTGGCGGCGATCCGGGCGGTGGCGATGCTGTAGCGCGCATCGGCCATCTGGCTGGCGACGAAGCGCTTCCAGATCAGCTCGTAGAGCTTCAGCTCCTGGGGGCGCAGCGCGCCGGCGAGGCTTTCGGGGGTGCGGGCGGGGTCGGTCGGTCGGATCGCCTCGTGCGCGCCTTGCGCAGAACTCTTGTTCTTGTACGTGCGTTGCACCGGGCTTGCGAAATCCGCGCCGTAGCGTGTCGTGATGAAGGCGCGCGCCGCATCCTGCGCCTCCTTCGCGATCGTAAACGAGTCCGTGCGCATGTAGGTGATGAGGCCGACGGGGCCATCCCCGGCGAGTTCGACACCTTCGTAGAGGCGTTGCGCGAGGGACATTGTGAAGGCGGGCGCGAAGCCCAGCGCGTTGGAGGCGGCCTGCTGGAGCGTGCTCGTGATGAACGGCGCGAAGGGCCGGCGGGTTTTCTGCTGCGTGGGGAGTTCCGACACCGCGAATGCGCTGCACGCCAGCGCCTCGTGGACTTGCTGCGCCAGCGTCTCGTCCTGGACGTCCGCCTTCACGCCGCGGATCTGGCGCAGCTTGACCGTGAACGCCGCCTTGGGATCGACGCGCTTGCGAAGTTTGGCGCCGAAGATCCAGTAGGGTGCCGGGGTGAACGCGCGAATCTGCGCTTCGCGTTCGCAAACGAGGCGCAGGCCCACGGACTGCACGCGGCCGGCGCTGAGGCCTTTGCCGACCTGCTGCCAAAGCGACGGGCTGACCTTGTAGCCGACGAGGCGGTCGAGGACGCGTCGCGCCTGCTGGGCGTCGACGAGCGGCATGTCGATGTCGCTCGGGGACTCGAAGGCCCGGCGCACGGCGGCCGGCGTGATCTCGTTGTATTGGACGCGGCGGAACTTCGCCTCCGAGTCCTTCTTCAGACTGGCCTGGAGAATCTCCTTGAGATGCCAGGCGATCGCCTCTCCTTCGCGGTCCGGGTCGGAGGCGAGGAAGACTTCGTCGCACTCCTTCGCCTTGCGGACGAGGTCGGCGACGACGGTCTTCTTGTCCTCGGAGACGATGTACGTGGGTTCGAACTGCGCGTCATCGGGGGAGATGCGGATGCCGAGTGAGTGCTGGGGAAGGTCGCGGACGTGTCCGACCGAGGCCTTGACGATGTATTCGGGGCCGAGGATCTTGCCGATGGTCTTCGCCTTGGCGGGCGATTCGACGATGACGAGTTTCTTCATGGTGGTGTGAGTCCTGTCTGCTAAAGCCGTTTCCGGCGCACGGCATTGGCGCCGACGCGTTCGATCTGGCATTTGATTTCGAGGCTGATGAGGCGGGGACCGAGGAGGTGCGGGGCGATGCCGCTGGCGTTGACCAGCTCGTCGGGCGTCATCTCCTCCGCGCCCAGCGCCGCGAGGATGTTCGTTTCGACGGTGTCGAGAGCGGGGCCGGTGGCACCGCCCGCCGCGGCCGGCGCCGAGACCGAGGACGCCGGAGCCGGGCCGGCTGCGCGCAGCTTCGCGCCGGGGAGCGACTGGAGCTCCTCCAGCACCTCTTCGGGCGTTTCGACGAGGCGCGCGCCGTCTTTGATGAGTTTGTGGCAGCCCTGCGCGGCGGGGTTGTCGATTCGGCCGGGGACGGCCATGACCGAACGCCCCTGTTCCAGGGCGTGGTCGCACGTGATGAGCGTGCCGCTCGCGGCGCCGGCTTCGACGACGAGGACGGCCGAGGAGAGTCCCGAGATGATCCGATTGCGCATCGGAAACGTCTGGCGGTCGGCCTGGCGCCCGAACGGGTATTCGGTGACGACGGCGCCGCCGCCCCGGGCGATGTGCCGCGCGAGGTCGCGGTTCTCGGGAGGATAGAGGCGGTCGAGGGCGCCCCCGACGACGGCGACCGTGCGGCCTTCGGCGAGCAGCGCCGCCTGGTGCGCCTCGGTGTCGATGCCGCGCGCGAGGCCGGAGACGATGGTGACGCCGGCCTGCGCCAGGCGATAGGCGAATGTCTTGGCCGTGGCGCGCCCGTAGGCGGTCGGCGCCCGGGTCCCGACGATCCCCAGGCAGGAGAAGCCCATCGCCGCCGCGTCTCCGGCGATGTAGAGGGCGAGGGGAGGGTTGTGGATGCTCTTGAGCAGGGGCGGGTAGGCTTCGTCCACCGGCGTGAGGAAGGCGACGCCGCTTTCGGCGGCTCGCGCGAGCTCGGCGCGCCAGTCCACGGCCTCGAATGCGCGGGCGAAGTCGTCGGCGCGGCCGTGGCCGACGCCCTTGACGGCCGCCAGACGGGCGGCGCCGGCCGAAAAGAACGCCGAGGCGGATCCCAGCGCCGCGATGCCGTTCGAAACGGTCGCCGCGCCGATGTCCTGCACCATATTGAGTGCTATAAATGCCTCTCGTTCAGTCATTTGTGTTATTTTCGATCGGTCTTTCCCTAGGGGATTCCGCCTCCGATATTCCGCGATTACTTCCTTGAGAAATACCACAGCGCCGCAGTGACGGGCAAGGAAAATCGTCAGTAACATCGACCCCTGACCGATTACATGCTCACCCCATATCATCGACGCGACATTTGTGTTGCTCATTGTGCAAGATATTGGTAGACTCTTGGCAATTCGAACACAAACTAACATTTGGAATGAACACCCCTCTCCCTGTCAAGCGGCCGACGATGGTCCAGCGCGAAGCGCGGTTGCGCGACGTTCTGAAGCGCCATGGCGAGGCCGGTGTGGCGGAACTGGCGGCGGAACTGGGCGTCAGCGCGATGACCCTGCGGCGGGATCTGGATCGGCTGGAGCGCGCGGGTCTCGTTCGGCGCACCCACGGGGGGGCGGTTCTTGCGGAGCGTCTGGGCTTCGCGTTTGACTTTTCGGCACGCCGGCAGGTGAATCACAAGGCCAAGCAGGCGATCGCCGCGGAGGCGGCGCGTCTCGTCAAGCCGGGCGATGTCGTTCTGCTCGACGCCGGCACGACGACGTTGGAACTGGCGGTGCTGTTGCGGGACGTGGCGGATCTCGTCGTCGTTACCCCGTCGCTGGCCGTGGCCTCGGAGCTGCAATTCTCCGCCGGCGTGAAGACGATCCTCCTGGGCGGCATGCTGCGCAGCGGGACGCCGGATCTGACGGGCGAGGTGGCCGAAGCCTCGCTGGACCTGCTGGCGGTGGACGTCGCCTTCCAGGGCGCCGACGGAATCGGGCTGGACGGCACGCTCTACACGGCCGATCTCGGCGCGGCCAGTCTCGAGCGCAAGGGGCGCGAGCGGGCAGCGCGCACCTACGTGCTGGCGGACAGCTCGAAGATCGGCCGAACGGCGCTGGCCCGCCATGGCGCGTTGAATGAGACGCAAGGGCTGATCACGGATCGCGGGATCGCGCCGCGGCATCTGGCGGCCCTGCGCAGAGCGGGCGTCGCCGTCACAATCGTCTGAACGAACAAGGCGTTGAACGACATGTTGCAAGCAGGAACCGCATTGATCGACATTTCACCCGAACCGGGCGTGCAATTGGCTGGATATCCGCATTGCCCTCGTCCGAACGAGGGGGTGCACGATCCGCTCTACGCCGCTGCGCTGGTGCTCGACAACGGCGCCGTGAGCAAGGCCTTCGTCACGCTCGATCTGCTGAGCATTTCGAAAGGGGTCGTCGATCGTCTGCGCAAGAAGTTCGACTTCGACATCACAGTCTCGACGTCGCACACGCACAGCGGCCCCTGGGCGTCGGAACCCCTGGCGAGCGAACTGTCCGAGGGCATCGAGATCCGGACCGACTACCTCGCGCTTCTCGAGGAGCGCATGGAGCGGGTCGTTCGCGAGGCGTCCGAAAATTGCTTCGAGGCCGAGTTCGCGACGGGCGTCGGGCATTGCGGCCGCGAGCAGGGCATCGGCGGCAATCGCCGGGAGAAGAACGGTCTCCAGGATCCCTCGGTGAATGTGATGGCGGTGCGCGATGCGCGCGGCGTCGTTCGGGCTATCTTCCTCAACTACGCGCTGCACCCGACGTATCTGCACGCCGAGAACACGCTGGTCACGGCGGACTATCCCGGCTACATCCGCCGGTATCTGAAGTTCGCGTTTCCCGAGGCGGTGTTCCTTTTCGCGCAGGGGACGTCCGGAAACCAGAGCTCGCGGTACCACCGCGTGGCGCAGAACTTCGAAGAGGCGGCGCGTGCGGGGACGACGCTTGGCGTGGAGGTCTTCCACGTCGTCAACCGCCTGGCGTTCTCGGATCGTCTCGACATCGCGGTGGACACCTTCGAGATCGCGGACATGCCGATGAAGCGTTTCCCGCCGCTGGAGGAGGCGCTCGTGGCGGAGCGCAAGGCCATCGAAGCCTTCGAGGCGGCGAAATCGGGCCCCTACATCGCGATGCGCAACGCGGAGCTGGCGATGTTCGGCGCGCAGAACACGGTCAGCTTCGCGCGTCTGGTCGCCGAGGGCTACCGGAGCCCCGAGCTGCCCGGCGAAGTCCAGATCATCCGCCTCGGCGATGCCTGCGTCGTGACGTTGCAGGGCGAGGCGTTCGTGGAGATCGGTCTCGCGATCAAGGCCGCCTCGAAGGCGGCGAAGACTTTCGTGCTGGAGACGTCGAACGGCTATGCGCCGGGGTATCTCTACACGGAGCAGGCCGGGCGCGAGGGAGGCTACGAGGTGGGCACCTCGATGTTCGCCTCCAACGCCGGCAACCACGTTGTATCCATCATCATGGAGAAGCTGTCATGTTCACATTCGAAATAGCCGATTTCGTCCCGTACCGGAACCGCGAAGTCCTCGACCGCGTCCGCAAGATCAGCGGCAAGGATCTCGAACGCCATCCGAATCCGAATTTCCGCATCAAAGTCATGTCCGACCCCGGCAGCGTGTGGATTGCCGACATGGTCGCCCGGATGCAGCGCAGCGACATGCTCAACGAGCGGCTGACCCTGGTGCTGCCGAATCCGTGTCCGACCGTCTACGAAGCGGTCACGAAGACGGTCAACATGCTGGGGATCAACTGTCGCAACGTCCATGTCTTCACGATGGACGAGTGGGCGGATCAGGACGGCAACATCGCGCCGACCGACTATCAAGCGGGCTTCTCGCATTCCTGCCTGAAGTATTTCTGGGGCGGGATTGATGAGAGGTTGCGGATGCCGCTCGAACAGATCCACTACCCGACGACGAAGAACATCAAGGATTATTCCGCGATGCTCACGGAGTGCGGCCGCGGGGGCGCGGACATCGTGTACAGCGGCCCTGGCTGGGCGGGTCACATCGCCTTCATCGATCCGCTGACGCCGGAATTCGGAACGCCGAGCGTTGAAGAGTTCCTCGCCATGGATGCGCGCGTCGTCACACTCAATCCGATGACGATCCTCCAGAACTCCCTCCACGGCTGCTTCGGATGCAGCGGCGACATCGCGAGCGTCCCGCCGCGCGCCGCGACCATCGGGCCGGCCGACGTCAAGCGCGCGCGCAACCGCATGGAGACCCACGCCCTGACGACGATGGGGTCGTTCTCCTCGTGGCAGCGCATGATTTCGCGCCTGATCCTGCACGGGGAGGTGACGCCGCTCGTTCCCGCCTCGATTCTCCAGCTCATGGACACGAATGTGTTCGTCAGCGAGGCGATCGCGAAGCCGATCGAATGCCTGGAAACGGTGGGCTATTGATGAAGCCCGAAAGCCTTCTTCAGGCGCGGCAGTCGCTGGCCATCGAGCGCGACGAGGTCCAGCGCGTCCTCGACGGTCTCGACGCCGAGGCCTTTGGCCGGGCGGTCGATGTGCTGGCGCGCGTGCCGCGGATCATGACGTGCGCGAGCGGTTCGTCCGGGATCGCGGCGAAGAAGTTCGCCCATTCGCTCTGCTGCATCGAGCGCGGGGCCATGTTCATGCCGCCCTGCGAGGCCGTCCACGGCGGCCTCGGCGGACTCAAGCGCGAGGACGCCCTCGTCATGGTTTCGCGCGGCGGCAAGACCGCCGAGCTGCTGCCCGTGATCGACGTCTGCCGCAAGAAGGGCGCGACGCTCATCGCCGTGACGGAAAACCTCGCCTCGCCGCTGGCGCAGGCGGCGGACATCGTGCTCGCGCTGCGCATCGGGCGCGAGAGCGACAAGTACAACTTCATGGCCACCTCGAGCTTCGTGGCCACCATCGCGATCTTCGACGCGCTGCTCGCGGCGCTCATCGAGGAGACGGACTACACGCGCGAGATGTTCGGCCTCATCCACCCCGGCGGCGCCGTCGGCGACATGCTCAAGAAGGAGAAAGCCTGATGCTGGCAAATTATCGAATCCGGGCGCCGTTCTTTGAATTCGGCCCCAAAGCGTACCTCTATGGTGAACGCCTCCTCGACCTGGTCATGGCGATCGACCGCTGCGCCATCGAGTACGACGTGGACGTGATCGTCGACCCTCAGCCGACGGACATCAGCCTGCTCGCGCAGCACGTCAAGCGCGTGCACGTCTACGGCCAGCATTGCGACTTCCTCCCGCCAGGCCGCGGCATGGGCAGCATCCTGCCCGAGGCCCTGAAGGCCGCCGGCGCGGTCGGCGTCATGCTCAACCACGCCGAACGCAAGCTCACGCTCGACGCGATCTCGCAGACGATCCGGCGCGCGGACGAGGCGGGGCTGGCGACGATCGTCTGCACGGACACGATCGCGGAGATGGAGGCCGTCGCCCGCCTCGCGCCGAACCTGATCGTCGCGGAGCCCACCGAGCTCATCGGCACGGGCAAGACGAGCTCGATGGACTATGTGCTCGAGTCGATCGCCCGGATCAAGGCGATCAACCCGGCGATCATGGTCCTGCAGGGCGCGGGCATCAGCAACGGCCGGGACGTGTACAACGTCATCCGCGCCGGCGCCGAGGCCACGGGCTCCACGAGCGGCATCCTCAAGACGCCCGACCCCGCCGCCATGGCCCGCGAGATGATCTCCGCCGTCCGCCGTGCCTGGGACGAACGCCAGGCGGAGAACGCCCTTTGATCTCCATACACAACCCACGCACTCACGCATTCACGAACTCACAACTAAGGAAACTCCCATGTCCGTCCATCACGGCGAAATCAAGCTCCAGTCCCGCGACCGCCAGCCCTGCTTCCACAACGTCACCGAGCAGGTGAAGGCCATCGTCGCCGAATCGAAGATCAAGAACGGCATCTGCGTCGTCTACTCCCATCACACGACCTGCTCGGTCATCACGCAGGAGTGTTCGCACGACCTCAACTACTGGGGCCGCGAGTACATGCAGGTCGACCTCGTGAACATCATGGAGAAGCTCGTCCCGACGTGCCGCAGCGAGGG
>CAYVJM010000036.1:0-14375 GCA_964451695.1 uncultured Lentisphaerales bacterium
CGCGCTGGTCGCCTTCGAAGCCCAGGGCCAGGTTGGCCTCGAGCGTGTCCAAGCCGCGGTCTTGCAGTTCGTAGGCGCGCAGCTTGTTGGCCAGGCCGATGCCGCGGCCCTCCTGGCGCATGTAGAGCACGACGCCGCGGCCTTCCTTCTTGATGGCCTCCATGGCGGCGTGGAGCTGGTCGCCGCAATCGCAGCGGCAGGAGGCGAGGACGTCGCCCGTGAAGCATTCGCTGTGCACGCGGACGAGCGGCGCCGGCCCCGAGAGGTCGCCCATGACCAGGGCGAGGTGCTCCAGGCCGTCCGGAATGGCGCGGTACATGCGCAGGCGGAAGTGGCCGTGCACCGTGGGCATGTCGACGTCCTCGACGCATTCGACGAGAGACTCGCGACGTATCCGGTAGGCGATCACGTCGGCCACGGAGCAGAGCTTGAGGCCGTGCTTCGCGCGGAAGGCGAGGATGTCGTCGAGGCGCGCCATCATGCCGTCTTCCTTCATGATTTCGCAGCAGAGTCCGCAGGGCTTGAGACCGGCGAGCTTCATGAGATCGACGGTGACCTCGGTGTGGCCGGCGCGCTTGAGGACGCCGCCGGGGCGGGCTTCGAGCGGGAACATGTGGCCGGGGCGGCGGAAGTCCTCCGGCTTCGCGCCCTCCTCGACCACTTTCAGGGCGGTGGCCGAGCGTTCGAACGCGGAGATGCCGGTCGTCGTGCTCACGTGATCGATGGAAACGGTGAAGGCGGTCTGGTGGAGGTCGGTGTTCTGGGCGACCATCTGCGCGAGGCCGAGGCGCTTCGTGAGCGCAGGCTCCATCGGCATGCAGATGAGGCCGCGCGCGTGGACGGCCATGAAGTTCACGTTGGCGAGCGTGGCGTGCTCGGCGGCGCAGATCACATCGCCTTCGTTTTCCCGGTCGTCGTCGTCGACCACCACGACGCACTTGCCGGCGCGCAGATCGGCGAGGACGTCGTCAAGGGGATCGAAGAGGGCTTGCGTTGCAGCGTTCATGGTTCACATCACCTTGAGCTTGGGCAGATCCTGGATGTCGATGCCGCCGGCGAGGCGGCCATCGGCGTCGACGACGGGAAGGTCGTCGATCTTGCGCTGTTCGAAGACCCGCAGCACATCCACGGCCAGGTCGTCGGGGCTGACGCTGACGGGTTTGCGCGTCATGACCTCGCCGACGGGGCGGTTGAGCAGCTCGAGCCCGTCGCCGGCGATGCCGCGGCGGAAGTCGCCGTCCGTGTAGAGTCCGACGAGGCGGCCCTCGGCGCCGACGACGTAGGCGACGCCGCCACGTGCGCGCGTCATGGCGACGACGACGTCCTTGACGAGCGTCGTCTCGGCGACGGCGGCGACGTGGTCGCCGCTGCGCATGATGTCGCGGGCGCGCAGCAGGAGCGCGCGGCCGATCGCGCCGCCGGGATGGAGCTTGGCGTAGTCCTCGCGCCGGAATCCGCGCGCTTCGAGCAGCGTCATCGCCAGTGCGTCGCCGAGGGCGAGGGCGGCGGTCGTGCTGGCCGTGGGCGCCATGTTGAAGGGGCACGCCTCGCGGGGGACCTTCGCGAGCAGGACGACTTCGCTGAACGAGGCCAGCTCGCTGCGGTCGTCGCCGGTGAGGGCGACCACGGGGACGCCGAGGCGGCGGACGGCGGGCATGAGCGTCTTGATCTCCTCCGACTCGCCGGAATAGCTGAGCGCAAGAAGGACGTCGGCGGGAGCGAGAATGCCGAGGTCGCCGTGAATGGCCTGGGTCGGGTTGAGGACGACGCTGGTGGAGCCGGTGCTGGCGAGCGTGGCGGAGATCTTCTCCGCGACGGGGAGGTTCTTGCCGACGCCGGTCACGACGATCTTGCCGCCCGCCCCGAGCGCCTTGAGAAACAAATCCACCGCCGCCGCGAAACGGGCGTCGAGCGCGTCGCGTACGGCGCCGAGCGCGTCGATTTCGATGTCGAAGACCTTCCGTGCAGATTCAAGAAAATTCATGGGGGGCGATTATCGCCGAAAGCGCCGAAGTCCGCAAGAAGGAAACCATGCTTGACGCTGGTTGCCCGTTGCTGGTAGGCTTCCCCGCACGATGAATTTGTTAAGGCGCAGTTTGCTCGTTCTCTTCGTTGCCGTCCAGGCGGTGGCCGCCCCGTTCGACAAGATCGTGGCATTTACGCAACCGGACGGAACGCGCATTGATCTCCAGGCGCGCGGCGACGAGTTCCACGCTGTCTTCGAAACCCGCGAAGGCTACACTGTCGTCTTCGCCCCCGAGGATCGGAGCTACCGCTATGCCGTCTCCTCGGCCGACGGGCTCGACCTCGAACCTTCCGACCTGCACGTCGGGCAGGGCGACCCCGCAACGCTTGGCGTGCCCCGGCACCTTCGCGTCGCGCCCGGCCTCGCCCGGGATCGGACCGCGCGGCGTCGGCAGCGGTGGGAGGCCTTCACGCGCACTCGCGACCGCTGGGAGCAGCGGAAGGCCGGCCGGCAGGCCGCTGAAGCCGCCGCCCAATCGTCCGCCGGCCCCATCGCCTTGGCGCCGCCCGCCTACGAAACGACCGGCGTCAAGGTCGGCCTCTGCCTGCTCATCGACTTCAGCGACGACCCCGCCACAATCCCGCAGACGAACATCGTCGAATTCTGCAACGGCACGGCTTATACGGGATTCGGCAACAACGGCTCCGTCAGACAGTACTACCACGACGTCTCGGGCGGCCTGCTGACCTACACCAACATCGTCACTGCCTACATCCGCATGGCGCAGCCGAAAAGCTACTACAACGACACCAGCAAGGACTGCGGGGAACAGGGAGTTCTCCTCATCAAGGACGCCATCGCCATTCTCAAGGCACAGACGAACTTCGCCACCGAGATCGCGCCCGGTCTCGCCGCGCTGACGGTTGACGGCGACGGCAACGCCGTCGCCTGCAACGTCTACTACGCCGGCGGAAACAGCGGCGTCTGGAGCTTTGGCCTCTGGCCGCACTCCTGGGCGATCAACGACGGCAACTCCTACACACCCGAGCCGCTCACGGACGACATCTCAGTCCTGAACTACCAGATCACCGACATCGGCGATTCGCTGGAGCTGGGCACGTTCTGCCACGAGAACGGCCACATGCTCTGCGACTTCCCCGACCTCTACGACTACGACTACGATTCCGTCGGCGGGGCCGGGTTCTTCTGCCTGATGGGCTACGGCTCCGCCGCCACCAACCCTTCCCAAATCTGCGCCTATCTCAAGCGCGCCTCAGGCTGGGCGACCACCCTCGAGCTGACCCAGGACTCCTCGCTCACCGCCTCCCTGTCCGCCGCCAGCAACACCTTCTACCGCTTCGCCAAGCCGGGAACGCCCAAGGAATACTACCTCGTCGAAAACCGCCAGAATACCGGCCGGGACGCCAGCCTGCCCGCCTCCGGCATCGCGATCTGGCACATCGACGAAGACGGCGACCGCGACAACCAGAGTCTCGCCTACAACACGACGCACGCCAACTACGAGGTCTCCCTCGTCCAGGCGGACAATTTGTGGCATTTGCAAAACTACCAGAATGGCGGCGATGCCTACGACCTCTATTACAGCGACAACGCCGCGGCCGGCTACGCCAACGTCTTCAACGACGTCACCGCTCCGAGCGCCCGTTGGTGGGACGGCTCGCTCTCCGGCGTCAACTGGAGCGACTTCAGCGCCAGCGCCTCCACGATGACTTTCGCCGCGAGCCCGCTTCCCCTGACCGTCATTTCCGCATCCCCGCTTCCCGAAGGCGCATTTGGAATCTTCTTTTCGCAGGCGCTCGTCGCGGTCGGCGGCGCCTCTCCCTACACGTGGAGCATCACGGGCGGGACGCTCCCCCCGGGACTCTTCCTCGCGGGAAACACGATCATGGGCACGCCTTCGGCGACCGGCAGCTACGCCTTCGAAGTCCAAGTCGAGGACGCGAACCTGGACACGGCCACGGGCAACCTGAGCCTCGCCATCCAACCCGCCACGGCCATCCCCCTTCTCGAGGCGTTTGAAACGGGAGGCGCCCTGCCCGAAGGATGGGCGGAACACTTCCTGGCGGGAACCACATCCTGGACATTCCCGTCCAGCGGTGACTACGGCTACCCGGCCGCCGCCCACGGCGGGAGTCGGTTCGCATCCCTGTATTTCGAAGGCTACACGTCCAGCCAGACGCGGCTGGTCACGCCCAGCCTCGACCTCGGCACAGACCGCTCGCTTCTCGAACTGCGCTTCTGGCATTACATGAAGGAGTGGTACTGGAATGGATCTGCCGACCAGGACGAACTCCGCGTCTTTTGGAAAGGTTCGGGTCAAATCGAGTGGACGCTCCTGGCCACCTACTCGACCAACACCCCGAACTGGACTCAGCGAACGATCTCCCTTCCCTCGAACTCCCGCTACGCGCAAATCGCCTTCGAAGGCGCCACCCATTATGGATTCGGTATCTGCATCGACGATGTGATCGTCGCCCGCATGACGCCCCGGATGCGCTGGGACTCCACCTATTTTTCCGTTGACCAGCTCCTTGATGGCCATGCAGCCTCCGACGCCGACCCCGACGCCGACGGCATCCCGAACCTGCTCGAATACGCCTGGTGCCTCGACCCCCTCGTCGCCGGCACGGCAGGCGTCCCCGGCGGCGGCGTGGAAAACGGTTTCCTTGTCCTGTCCTACCGCCAGAACAAGCTCGCGACGGATCTCGACTACGCAGTCAAGGCCTGCGACGACCTCTTGGCGGCCGACTGGACCACCAACGGCGTCTCGGAAGTCTCGCGCGCCGACAGCAACGCCTGGTGGCAGGTCGTCGAACGCCACGACACGCCCGTCGCCGAGGCGCCTCGCCGCTTCATGCGCCTGAACGTGTCTCCCAGGCCGTGATTCGGTTTGTTTGGGCGGGGCATACAGCGGCTCGCCGGGACGACATCGCCCCACCTCGCTCCGCATAAGCCTGACAGGACGAGCGCGAAGCCCACTAGCGGCTAGCGACTAACGGCTAGCGACTCGCTCAGCGCAGCGCCTCGTGCAGGGGCAGGACGTGGCGGGCGAGGTCGGCGCGGGGCAGGGTCTTGAGGTCCTCGAAGCGGATCGCCCGATCGACGTTGAACACGCCGGACTGGGTTCGCCGCAGCGAGGCCAGATGCCCGCCGCAGCCGAGCTTTTCGCCGACGTCATGGCAGAGCGTGCGCACGTAGGTGCCCTTCGTGCACTTGACCTCGATTCGGCAATCGGGAATGCCGAATTCGACGATCTGGAAGCGGTAGACATGGACGAGGCGAGGTTGGCGCTCGACCACCTCGCCCTTGCGCGCGAGCTTGTAGAGCGGCACGCCGTCCTTCTTCAGCGCGGAGACCATGGGCGGCGTCTGGTAGATGTCGCCCGTGAAGGACGCCACGGCTGCGCGCACGGCCTCCTCGGTCAGCCCTGAAGGGTCGGAGCCGGAGACGACGTCGCCCTCGGCGTCCTGGGTGGTCGTGGCCGCGCCGAGGCGCATGACGCCCTCGTAGACCTTGTCGCCGCCCATGACGCGTTCGGAGAGCTTGGTGCCCTTGCCGAGCAGGAGCACGAGCAGGCCGGTGGCCGACGGGTCGAGGGTGCCGCCGTGGCCCGCCTTCTCGATCTTGAACATCTTGCGCACGGCGTTGACGACGTCGTGCGAGGTCATCCCCGCCGGCTTGTCGACGAGGAGGATGCCGTCGGGGTCGTCGAAGCGGGTGGAGGGGCGGGGCGGGGAAAAATCGGGCATGACCGGGGTGGGGTTGGGGGCTGAAGGGTGGTGGAGCGGGCTAGTCGGGAATGCGGGTGATGCGGGCGCCGAGTGCAGCGAGCGCGGTCTCGACGGGTTCGTAGCCCCGGTCGATGCTTTCGGCATTGGCGATCGTGGTCACGCCGTCGGCGCAGAGGCCGGCGACGAGCAGGGCCATGCCCGCGCGGATGTCGGGGCTGAGCAGCTTGGCGCCGCGCAGCTTCGACACGCCCTTGACGACGACGCGATGGGGGTCGCACTGGACGATCTGGGCGCCCATGTTGATGAGGCTGTCGACGAAGTACATGCGGCTTTCGAACATCTTTTCGAAGAAGAGCACGATGCCGTCCGCCTGGGTCGCGAGCACGAGCAGCACGCTGAGCAGGTCGGTAGGCGTCTGGGGCCAGATGCCGTCCTCGATCTTCGCGATCGCGCCGGACATTTCGGTGGCGATGCGAAGTTCGACCTGGCGGGAGTCGAACGCGAGCGCGCCGGTGGCGGCGTCGCGCGTCCACGTCACGCCGAGGCGGGCGAAGGGGCGGCGGAGGATTTCGAAGTCGTGTTCGCGCGTCTCGTCGATGACGATGGCGCCGTGCGTCGCGGCGGCGGCGGCGATGAAGCTGGCGGACTCGATGAAGTCGGGGCTGACGCGGACCCGGGCGCCGTGGAGGGCCTTGACGCCGTCGACGACGAGCAGGTTCGTGCCGATGCCGGCGATCTTCGCGCCCATGTCGACGAGCATGCGGCAGAGATCCTGCACGTGGGGCTCGCATGCGGCGTTGAAGATTTCGGTGCGGCCCTCGGCGAGGGTGGCGGCCATGACGATGTTCTCGGTGGCGGTGACGCTCGCCTCGTCGAGGATCATCTTCGCGCCGCGCAGGCCGGATGGGGAGCTGAAGACGTAGGGGGTGCGTTCGGGATCGACGGCGACGCCGAGGCGGCGAAGCCCCTCGAAATGCGTGTCGAGGCGGCGGCGGCCGATCACGTCGCCGCCGGGGGGCGGGAGGACGACGCCGCCCGTCTTGGCGACGAGGGGGCCGGCGAAGAGGATGGAGGTTCGGATGCGGTTGCAGAGATCCTCGGGGAGGTCGCTTTTGCGCAGCGTGCGCGGGTCGATCGCGACTGTGCGCGCGGCGCGGTCCAGCGAGACGCCGGCGCCGAGCTCGGAGACGAGCTCGAGCATGACGGACACGTCGCGGATGAGCGGCAGATTGGCGATCTCGACGGGGCCGTCGGCGAGCAGGGCGGCCGCGATCATGGGCAACGCGGCGTTCTTGTTGCCGGGGCTGTAGTGGCGTCCGTTGAGCGGCACGCCGCCTTCGATGACGAACTTGGACATGATGAAAGGGGAGGGGGGGCGGGGCTAGCCGAGGCTGTCGCAGAACGTCTTGAAGCGGCGCATGCCCTCCTCGATCTCCTCCATGCCGCAGGCGTAGCTGAAGCGGAGGTTGTCGGGGGCGCCGAAGGAGAAGCCGGGAACCGCGGCGACGTGCTGCTCGTCGATCAGACGCTGGGCGAACTCGCGAGAGTCCATCCCAAAGGCGGCGATGTTGGGGAAGACGTAGAAGGCGCCCATCGGGCGGCGGCAGACGATGCCCTCGATCGCGGTCATCAGCTCGTGGATGCGCTTGTTGCGCGCCTCGAACGCCGCGAGCATGGGCCGGATTTCGTCCTCGACGCCATTGAGCGCGTGCATCGCGCCGTACTGGGCGAACGTGGCGGGGGCGGAGGCGGTATGGCTCTGCACGGTCTCCATCGCACGGATGATTTCCGAGGGGCCAGCGGCGTAGCCGATGCGCCAGCCCGTCATCGCGTAGGCCTTGGAGACGCCGTTGACGGTCAGTGTCTTGCGGAAGATCTTGGGCGAGAGCGAGGCGACGCTGACGAAGTGTTCGCCGCCGTAGACCATGCGCTCGTAGATCTCGTCGGAGATGATCCACACGTCGTGCTTGACGCAGATGTCGGCGAACGCCTTCAACTCCTCGGGCTTGTAGACGAGACCGGTCGGGTTCGACGGGCTGTTGAGCACGACCGCCGCGGTCTTCGGCGTGATGGCCTCTTCGAGCTGCTTCGGGGTGATCCGAAAGCCGGCTAGGTCATCGCCCTTGACGAATACGGGGACGCCGCCGGCGAGGCGGACCATCTCGGGGTAGCTCAGCCAGTAGGGCGAGGGGATGACGACCTCGTCCCCGGGGTTGAGCAGGGCCATGAACGCGGTCGAGAGGGACATCTTGCCGCCACCGCCGACGATGACGTCGCTTTCGGCGTAGTCGAGGCCGTTCTCGCGCTTGAGCTTCTCGGCGATGGCCTTGCAGAGCGCCGGAAGGCCGCGCGCGGGCGTGTACTTGGTCTGGCCCTGCGCCAGCGCCTTGACGGCGGCGTCCTTGATGCTGGCCGGCGTGTCGAAGTCGGGCTCGCCGGCGGCGAAGTTGCAAACCCGGACGCCTTCCGCGGCGAGCTTCTTGGCCTTGGCCGCGATCGCCAGGGTGTCGGAGGGACGGATGTCCTGGAGCGTTCTATTCATAGCAATGTTTCTTGATGAAGGGCGACATGTTGTCGCCGAAAATGTCGATGATCCCCATCTCGCGGCGCGCGTTCTCCGGCGAGTCGGAGGCGTGCGCGGCGTTGATCATGATGTTGGTGCCGAACTCCCGGCGGATCGAGCCGGGCCGCGCCTTGGTGGGGTCCGTGGCGCCGAGGATGTCGCGGATCTTCGCCACGGCGTTCTCGCCCTCGTAGATCAGGGCCAGGCTGTCGGCGCCGGCGCGGACGGCCTTCTCGCCGGGGGGGACGGCGGAGGGCTTGTAGCCGGTCATGAACTCGACGATCTGCTCGAACTGGCCGCGGGCGAACTTCGCCGCGAGCGCCTGGCAGAGCGGCCCGGCTTCGGCCTCGGACACTTCGACGCCCAGTTCGCGGGCGACGGCGGCGGCCACGCGCGCGGCGCCGAACATCGGGAACTTCGTCGCGAGCGCCTGCTCGACGGGACCGTAGAAGGCCTCTGCCTGCGCGACGGTCATCGCGAACTTTTTGACGGCCACGATCCGCAGCCCGGTCGAGGAAAGCAGGTCGACGATGTTGCCCACCCGGAGCGACGGGCGCTGGAAGTTGTCCGGCTTGAGCATGACGAGGGTCTGCTCAAGCCCGTGCGTGTTGACGAGCCCGGAGTCCTTCGGGATGTGCTCGCAGATGATGCGCAGCGTCTCGTTCACGAACTCGCGGTTGGGCCCGACGAGGACGGCCGGCTCGAAGTACGTCACCGCGCCCGAGGCGTCCTGGATGTAGTCGCCGTAGGTCTCGCGGACGGTCTGTCCGCAGCCCCAGCGCAACGTGACGCTGCCGGTGACCTCCCAGATCTTGCGGATCGCGTCCTCGCCCTCGAAGAGCAGGCACATGCAGCGGTGGGGCCGTCCGGTGGGCTTGTTCGGCGCGTACTCCTTCATGACGTAGTCGGCGATCAGCTTGTCGATCTCCGGCACGCCGTCGCAGCGGTCGCGGACCGCGGCCGCGTAGCGCTCCGCCATCTGGCGGCTCGGGCCGAACATGCGCGCGGCGACGAGCCGGAGATCCGTCCGGCCCAGATAGCGAGCCAGAATGCCCCCGGTACGGGACTTGCGGATCGTATAGGGATTGATCAGCACATACGCCAGTTCGTTCATGGACGCAACCTCGCTTGCAAAAGAGAACCCCCGCGCCTCCCGGTGGCGGCGCGGGGAAGGGCGGCTCGGCGACTACTCTTCGGCCTGGGCCATCAGCTCGTCGCTGATGTCTGCGTCGTGATAGACGTTCTGGACGTCGTCGTTGTCCTCGAGCGCCTCGACGAACTTGAGCAGCGCCTTGACCTTCGCGAGGTCGGCGAGTTCCTTTTTCGCCATCGGCAGGAAGGCGATCTCGGAGCTGACCGTGGGGATCTGGGCGTTTTCGAGGGCGGTCGCAACGGCCTGGTAGGCGGCAGGCTGCGTGAGAATCTCGTAGCCCTCGTCGTCCGCGATCAAGTCGTCGGCGCCGGCTTCGAGGACGATCTCCATGAGCTTGTCCTCCTCGGCGGCGCTCTTCTCGACGATGATCTGGCCGCGGCGCTCGAAGTTGCGCGAGACGGAGCCGCGGGCGGCGAACTCGGAGTTGTTGCGCTTGAAGACGTGGCCGACTTCGGCCGCGGCGCGGTTCTTGTTGTCGGTGAGGACGTAGACGACGAGCCCGATGCCGCCGGCGGCGTAGCCCTCGTAGGTGATCTCCTCGATCGCCTCGGAGACGATCTCCCCGGTGCCCTTCTTGATCGCCTTGTCGATGTTGTCGCTGGGCATGTTGATGCCCTTCGCCTTCTGCACCAGGGTGCGGAGCGTGGGGTTGCTCCCGACGTCGCCGTTGGTCTTGGCGGCGATCGTGATCTCCTTCGCGAGCTTGCTGAACATCTTGCCGCGCTTCGCGTCGGCCGCCCCCTTCTTATGCTTGATCGTCGCCCATTTGCTATGACCGCTCATCGTATGCTTCCTTTCCTGCCGGCGGTGCCCGCCGGGTGCTTGCTCTCCGCCTCGTTGCCGGCGGCCGCTGTTGTGTTCCCTGGTTTGCTAAAAACGCGCCTCGGCGCATCGCCCCGCCCCGGCGACGCCGGCCCCGGGCCGCATCTCGCAGCCCAGAAGCCCGTCGTCCGGCGCGCAGGCGCCAAATTCCTGAATCCATCCGTTCTCGAAGCCCAGGCGCTCCGCCGCGTCCGTGACGCGCGCGTACTCCGCCTCGGTCACGGTCCGGTTCCAGCCGTCCCGCTCCCGCGCCGCATGGACCGGCGTGTACTGCGACATCACGCTGATGTGCACGTCCGTTCCGATCGCCCCGGCCATCCATTCGAGGCTCGCCACCGCCTCGGACTCCCGCCCCGGCAGGACGAGGATGCGCACGACCACGCCGCTCGTCGCGATCCCCTCGCCGTTCAGGCGCAGGGGGCCGACGCGATCCCAGGCCCAGCGCAGAAACGCCTGCGCGCGCTCCGGATAGTCCGGCGCCGACGAACCCTCTCGCGCCGCCTCCGGCGTCGCATAGCGCAGATCCGTCAGGACCACGTCCATCAGATCGCGGTGCGCCTCGGCGACCTCGGTGCGCACGTACCCGCTCGTGTTGTAGACGAACGGCAGCGAAGCGCCCCGCGCGCGGGCCAGCGCCGCCGCCTCGCGGATCTGCGGCAGCCACGGCTCCGGCGTGACGAGGTTCCAGTTGTGGCACTTCGCCTCGGCCAGTTCGACGAAGATGGACGCGAGGCCTTCGACACCCACCACGTCTCCCGCGCCGCCGGCGCTCCAGGGGTGGTTCTGGCAGTAGAGACAGCCCAGCGGGCAGTGCGAAAAAAAAACCGCCCCGGATCCGTTGACGCCGGAAAGAGGCGGTTCTTCTCCCAGATGGGGACCCCAGCGGAAGACTTTGACCTGTGCTCCAGCGCGGCAACGCCCCAGCTCGCCAGCCAGCCTGTCGGCCGAGCACATGCGGGGGCAGAGAACACACTTCAGGAGCTCTTTCATTTCAGATTCGGATTTTTTCGGCGCGTCAACTCGTTAAACAGGGCAAAGAGTATGGCATACCGCATGATCGCAAGTCAATGAAAGAATACGGCGCCTTCAGGATCGCGCGGCGTCCTTGATGACGATCTGGAGTTCGCCGTGGACGTCGCGGGAGAAGACGAAGACGACGTCGAGCCGGTCTCCGGCGGCAAAGGGGAACTCCTCCTGGCGGAAGAGCAGGCCGCGCCAGGGGATCTCGGCGAACGACAGGTCCCAGTTGTCCTTGCGTTCGCGCCCGAAGCACGTCGGCTTCGACCGCAATGTCAGACCTCGGAGCCCGAGCAGAGGCTCTGCGTTGTCCATGCCGCAGGGCTCGAGCAGGTGCAGCGCCGTCTCCAGCTCGTCGGTGGCGTCGTCTGGCGAGAGCCAGGCGTCGACGGCGATCGCGCGATGGTAGTCCACGCCCTCGAAGGCCGCCCCGCAGGCGGCGTCGAACGCGCTCCGGAAGCGCGGGAGGTCCTCCTCCCGCAGCGAAAGCCCGGCGGCGACGCGGTGCCCGCCGAATTTCGCGAGCAGCTCCGCGCAGGCGCCGAGGGGTTTCATGATGTCGACGCCGGGGATCTCGGGCCCGCGCGCAGAACCTCGGAGGAGGCCCGCTTCGCCGCGCGTGGCGACGACGACCGGCCGCCCGTGCGCGCCCACGAGGCGGGAGGCGACAAGGCCGATCACGCCGGGATGCCAGTCCTCCCGGAACACGATGATGGCGTTTGCGTCCGCCGCGGCCTGAACGGCGGCGGCCTCGAGCGCCTGCTCGACGGCCTCCGCCTCCTTGCGGCGCCGCGCCGCGTTGTCCACTTCGAGCGCGGCGGCCAGGCGGCGCGCTTCCGCCGGCTTGCGCGTCCGGAGCAACGCGAGCACGTTGCGCGGATCGCCGACGCGGCCGGCGGCGTTGATGCGCGGGGCGATGCCGAAGGCGATTTGGCGCGCCGTGACGGCGCCGTAGAGGCCTGAGGCCATCTTGAGCGCGTGAAGTCCGACATGGCCCGAACAGCCGTCGGTGCCCAGCATTTCAAGGCCTTTGCTGACGACGACGCGGTTTTCGCCGGCAAGCGGGACGAGATCCGCCACGGTGGCGATCGCGGCCAGCGGCAGAAGCCGCTGCACCAGGGCGCGCCTCGCCTCGGCGTCGAGATGAAGTCGCGCGAGCTGGTGGGCGATCTTGAACGCCACGCCGGCGCCGCAAAGCGGCCGCAGCGCCTCGGGCGTGTCCGGGTGGCCCGTGTGGACGACAACGGCGGCGGTTTCCGGCGGCGCGCAGGTGAGCGCGTGGTGGTCGGTGACCACGACGTCGATGCCCCGCGCCACAGCCGCGCGGCACGGCTCCGGCTGGGTGATGCCGCAGTCGACCGTGACGATGAGGGCGGTGCCGGGATGCTCCCTCAGGCACCGGTCGAGGGCGGGGAGCGTGAAGCCATACCCCTCCGTGGCGCGGTCGGGGATGAAGATGGACGCCCGGCCGCCAATCGCGCATACGGCCTCTTCGACGATCGTCGCGGCCATCATCCCGTCGGCATCGAAATCGCCGAATACGACGATCTCGCCGCCTGCGGCCGCATGGCGCGAGACGACCTCCGCGGCCGCCGCGACGCCGGGAAGCGCGTCGGGAAGCTGGCAGTGGGCGAGGCGCGGATGGAGGAAGGCCGTCGCCGCATCGGCTTCGACGATGCCGCGCGCCACCAGGCAGCGCCCGAGCGTGACGGGAACCTCCATCGCCGCGGCCAGCCGCCGCGCCACGGCGTCGTCCGCGCCGGAGTCAATCCAGCGGCAGGCGGGCCAGGAGCGTGAGGCGGGCGCGCGGTTCAAGGCTGGGCGCTCTGGGCGGCCGCGATCAATTCGGGCAGCGTGGCGGTGGCTTCGTAGAGGGCCTTGCCGACGATGACGCCGGCAAGGTTGGCACGGCCCAGACGCGCGAGGGCCTGCACGTCGGCGGCGCGGGAGACGCCCCCGGAGGCGATGACCGAAACTCCGGGCACGGCATCGGCCATCTCGGCCATGGCGGCGAGATTGGGGCCCTTCAGCATGCCGTCGGTCGCGGTGTCGGTGTAGACGATCGTGGCGACGCCGCAGCGGGCGACGTCCGCGGCGAGGCCGGTGGCCCGGGCGGACGTCGTTTCCACCCAGCCCTTCACCTGGACGAAGCCGCCGCGCGCGTCGATGCCCACCGCGATGGCCGGCCCGTGGCGGTCGACGAGGCGCCGGACCGCGTCGAGATCGGCGACGGCGCGGGTGCCGAGGATCGCCCGGGCGGCGCCCGCGTCGAGGATCTCGCGGACGTCGTCGTCCGTGCGAAGCCCGCCGCCCACTTCGACGGGAACGGCCACGGCCCGGGCGATGCGGGCGATCACCTCGGCATGGACCGGCTTGCCGGCGAAGGCGCCGTCGAGGTCGACGAGATGGATCCACTCCGCCCCGAGCGATTCCCAGCGCAGCGCCATTTCAACAGGGTCGGAGGCGTAGACGGTGGCTTCGTCCTTCCGGCCCTGGCGGAGGCGGACGCACTGGCCGTTCTTCAGATCGATCGCGGGGAGGATTTGCATGGTCAAGTTTGTACCATATCCGCCGCCTGCGCTTCAAGCGCATCCTTGCGGCGCGCATTGGTCTTTACAGGGAGGTCCTGATTTGATAAATTCCCGTCCAGTTTTTTGAAAGGACTGGAAAAGATGAAGGAGATGGGCATCGCGGGGAGGCCGGTTCGAATCGGCATTATCGGACTCGGTGGAAGAGGTCAGGGACAGCTTGAGACGTTGCTGGGCATGTCGGACGTGGTCGTCCCCGTCGTCTGCGACAACTACCCCGATCGCGTCGAACAGGGGCGCAAGCGCGTTGCCGCCAAGCGCGATGGCGTGATGCCCGAGGGAACGACGAACTACCGGGAGGTGGCCGCGCGCGACGACCTCGACGCGGTTGTCGTGATGACCTCGTGGACGAGCCACATCAAGATCGCGATCGAGTGCCTCAACCGGGGCAAACGGGTGGCCATGGAGGTCGGCGGCGCCGCCTCTCTCGAGGAATGCTGGTCGCTCGTGCATGCCAGCGAGCAGAGCGGCAAGCCTTGCATGATGCTCGAGAACTGCTGCTACGGCCAGGAGG
>CAYVJM010000037.1:0-14102 GCA_964451695.1 uncultured Lentisphaerales bacterium
GGAATTTGCATCGTCGATCAAAAGCACTACATCCTCGTCCCGTCCTCGGAGATTTTCCCCGCCGATCTTGAGCGCTATGCAAATAGCTGAAGCGCTTTCTCCGTTTCAATTCCCTTGCGTAAAACAATAATGGCTAAAAATGCCCTGCGATCCGCGCCGGGTCCTTAGGACAAAACGGAGCTGCTCAATCACAGGGCACGCGGACATCAAACCAAATTGCAGTGGAAACGTCAACACCATGGGCGAATTTGCGAATTTTCGCCGAGGCGTTTACGATGGGGGAAAACGGAGAATATCTTCCAAACTACATCTTGGGGATCTCGATTTCGATTGCGCAGCGGGTGGGGCGCAGCCGTCCCGGCGAGCCTCCATCTCCAAAAGACTTTCAAAACAGCGGCTTGCCGGGACGGCTTCGCCCCTCGACGCGGCTCCAGACGCCACTCCCGCAGACTGACCGATTCAGGCGAGGCGCTACCGCGCCAGTTCGCGCATCATGACGGGCCAGGCGAGGTCCGCGTAGAAGCGGTGGCCTTCGGGGCCGACCACGAGGTGGCAGCGATCGGCCGCGCCGCTCGCGGCGTAGATGCGCTTGAGCTTGCGAAACGCGCGCCGCGTGGCGCCGATCGGGAAGATGTCGTCCTGGGCGCCGGCCACGACCACCAGCGGCCGGGGCGCGATCAGACCGGCCACGTCCGCCATCTCGGCGTATTTGAACAGGCCGGGCACGTAGTTGTCCGCGCAGTGGTAGATGGACATGATGGAGTCGGCGAAGGTGCAGAAGTAGCATGAGGGCATCGCATAGGCGATCCGGGGCAGTAGCGCCGCCGAGAAGAGACTCGCCGTGCCGCCGCCCGAGTTGCCCATGATCCCGATGCGGGCCAGGTCCGCGTCGCCGCGGGAGGCGAGGTAGTCGATGCCGCGGTCCACATCGTAGACGCGCTCGCCGAGGAGTGTGCGCCCCAGCATCAGCGCCTGCATCGTCGCATCGTGGCAGCCGTGCGGGGAGACTTGCCGCTGGATCCTTTCGCGGCGCTCGCCGAAGGCGCGTTGCTCGATGCAGAGCGCGGGTATGCCGCGCCGCATGCAGCCGATCGCGAAGTCTCGGTCTCCCGAGATCTCCTTCGGGCGGGACTCATCGTCCCGTTGCACGGCGATGCTGTTGTGCATTCCGGTGGAATGCCCCTGGAGGCAGATGAAGAAGCGGTGGGGCGGCTTCGCGCCTGCGGGGATGCAGACGTAGGCGGTGACGTCGGAGAACGGTTCGGACGTGAAGGCGACCTTCTCGATCGTGCCGAGCGAGTGGTCGCGCCGCCAGAGCGTCCGCGGGCGCAGCGGGCAGCGCGTCTCGGGCATGTCTCCGATCAACTGGCGCAGCTTGCGCCGGAGACGCCCCTGCCAGGCTTTGACGTCGCCGCCGTCGTAGGCCAGGGATTGCTTTGTCTGCGCCATGAGATGGCGATGGAACTCGGACGGCGACAAATGCAGACTCGGGGTCATGGATGCTCCTTCCGTTTTCTGTCACGACGCATCGCGTCCGCGCCAGGCGAAGAGCAGGGTGCCGATCACGCCGAAGGCGAAGGCGACCTGGAGGTTGAGCGCGGGCGAGATTCCCCAGAGCAGGGCGCCGCCGAAGGCCGCGAAGGCCACGAGGACGTCGCGGACGAGATAGTAGAGGCCGAACATCGAGGCCTTGCGCCCCTCGGGCGCGAGATCCATGATCAGCGCCTTGCGCGTGGGCTCGCCGAATTCCTTCAGGCCGCGCAGCACGAATACGGCCGCGAGGGGCGCGAGGGAATGGGCGTGCATCAGCGCCAGCGGAAAGAGCGTGAAGAAGACGAACGTCATCAGCACGAACGGCTTCTTGCCGAAGCGGTCCGCCATGTAGGCGACGGGGATGTAGACGAGAACGGCGGTGATGTTCTCCAGCGCCGAGAGCCAGCCGAACGAGAGCTCCGACACGGGGTTGGCGATGGCGCGCGTCGCCCAGATCACCACGAAGGCGTCGGGGATGCGCTCGCAGAAGCGGATCAGGATGTCCGAGAAGAGCAGGTTGCGAAGCGACGCCGGCATCTCGCGCCAGAGGCGCAGCGGATTCGGCTCCGGCTCGCGCCGGTCTCCGGCGTCGTCCTCGATCATGACTTGCTGGAGGACGGCGGCGGCGATGGCGAGGGCGAAGGCGCAGACGAAGGCGACGCGCACGCCCGTGGCGACGCCCCAGATCGCGATGCAGGCGCCGCCGGCGACGGGGCCGATCATCTTCGGCAGCCGCCGAACGAGGGATAGCACCGAGACGCCCATGGCGCGGCGGTTCTTCGGCACGGCCTTGGACAGCAGATCCATCGTGGCGGGGAGTGAGAGCGCCGTCCAGGAGATGAACAGCGCGGCGCCCAGCAGCACGGCCCACCACGAGGGCACCGCGATGACGATGCCGTAGCCGATCATCGAGACGGCGTTGAAAACGAGCAGTGCGCGCTTCGTTCCGAGCCGGTCGCTGATGTACCCGCCTGGGAACGAGTAGAGCGCGGAGAGCAGGTCGTCCATGCCGGCGAGCAGGCCGATGGCGAGCACGGCGGTGGCGCCGGGCGCCAGTTCCTGCAGGTACAGCGGGAGAAAGCGCTCGGCCATGTGCTCGCCCATGCCGACGAGTACGACCATGCCCATGAGCCCCAGCACGCTGCGGCTGAAGACCAGCTTGCCCTCGGCATTCTTGTCAGATCCGTTTCCGTTCATCGGCCTCTCTCCATCCGCGCCCGGCCCTGGGTTGCCGGACGGTTTCCACGCCAGACGTCCCGGGCGTTCGATCGCTTCAGGCCCGGTAGACGTGTTCGGGGCCTGGGTAGGTGCGGCTCTGGACCTCGGCGACGTAGGCCGCGACGGCCGCGCGCGCGATATCGCCGCATTTCGCGAAGGGCTTGACGAAGCGGGGCAGGGGACCTTGCGAGAGACCGAGGAGGTCGGCGATGACGAGGATCTGGCCGTCGCAGGCGTTGCCGGAGCCGATGCCGATCGTCGGCGTCGGGGAGATCGCGGTGAGGCGCTCGGCGACGTCGGCCAGCACGCACTCGAGCACGGTGCAGAAGGAGCCGGCCTCGGCGACGGCCCGGACGTCGGCTTCAAGGCGCGCCATCTCGTCTTCCGTGCGGCCCTTGGCAGCGTAGCCACTGGCCTTCACGGACTGGGGCAGGACGCCGAGGTGGGCCATGACGGGGATGCCGTTGGCGACGAGCGCGCGGATGACGTCGGCGCGGACGGCGCCGCCTTCGAGCTTGACGGCGTCCGCGCCGGCTTCCTGGAGGAAGCGGCCCGCATTGCGGACGGCTTCCTCGACCGAGAGGTGGTAGGAGAGGAACGGCATGTCCGCGACGAGGAGCGCGCGCTGGACGCCGCGGCGGACGGCCGCGACGTGGTGGAGCATCGTCTCCATCGTGACGGGCAGGGTGGTGGAGTAGCCCAGGGCGGTGGTGCCGAGGGAGTCGCCGACGAGGATCAGCGCGACGCCGGCATCGTCCGCGATGCGGCCCGTGATGGCGTCGTAGGCGGTGACGGTGGCCAGGGGCGCGCCGCCCTTGGCTTCGCGGATTTTCCGGACGGTCCAGTTCTGCATGGTATCTCCCGTTCTCCAGCCTAGCCGAGGTCGATGTGGAGCTTGCGCCTCAGGTAGGTTGGCTTGTCGAGGTTTTCGCCGTTGCGGCACGTGGCCGGCTGCGAATCGAATCGGTTGTTGTAGGCGGTCTTGTCGGCGCGCTCGCGCGCGGCGCGGCCGGCGGCGTCGTGGCGGGCGCCGCCGCGGGCCGGGGTGCGCAGAGGGGCCGTGGCGTCGGCCACGCCGTCGGCTTCGTGCTCGTCGGTTTCCTGCGCGTAGAGGGGGTTCCATTCGCGGAAGAGGAGGGCGACGACGCGAAGGGTGTCGTCGGCGGACTTGTCGAGGATGGTGCCCATGCGGATCTGCGCATCCATGGAGATGGCGGCGCCGATGGCGCCCATGGTTTCGGAGACTTCGGCGAGGCGCAGGTCGTCGCCGCCGATGATGCCCACGAGGGCGGCCTTGGCGGTGGCGAGCCTGGGGCCGAGGCCGCAGCCGCGGCTGCCGAGCAGGGCGGCTGTCGCGGCTGCGACGCGGCCGGGGCCCCGGGCGGCGCCGACGCCGAGACTGCACGAACCGCGGCCGCTGCGGACGATGCCGAGGAGCGTGGCGGGGTCGATGTTGATGTAGCCGGGGATGACCATGAGCTTCCAGAGCAGGGTGATGCCGTCGGCGAGGGCGTCCGTGGCGGCCTCGAAGGCGGCTTCGAGCGGGGTCTCCTCGGGGGAGGCGCAGAGGTCGTCGTTGCGGCAGACGATGCGCACGTCGCCGAGTTTCGCGGAGGCCTGTTCGGCCTCGGCGGCCTTGCGTCCGAGCTCCATGCCTTCGAAGCCGAAGGGGACGAGCATGAAGACGAGGGTGGCGACGTTGCGTTCGGCGGCGGCGGCGAGGATCTTGGGGAGGACGCCGGAGCCGGTGCCCTTGCCGAGGCCGGCGACGACGGCGGCGATGCGGACGTTTTCGAAGATCGCGGCGAGGGCGGGCGTCTCGTCGGCGGCCATGCCGGCGCCGTTGCGGTCGCCGCCGGAGCCGGCGCCGTCGAAGCGCGTGGCGCCGATGCGGATCTGCTGGCAGCGGGCGAGGCGGGAGACGGCGTTGAAGTCCGTGTCGATGGCGACGGCGCGGATGGCGCCATCGGTCTTGCAGGCGACGGCGTCGACGACCTTGCCGCCGGCGCCGCCGAGTCCGATCATCATGAAGCCCGGTTCGTTCATGGGCGGCCTCCGCTTCTTCCCAGCCAGTTGAACAGACGGATGCCGCCGCCGCCGGAGTCGGCGGCGATCTCCTCCTGGTGCATCTTCGCGGCGCGCAGCAGCGCACCGTAGACGGTCGCGTAGCGGATGCGCTCCGGGTCGTCGTCGATTTCGGGGAAATTGAGCGCGGGGAGCACGCCCAGGGCGCAGGGGATGCCGTCGAAGACGCGGGTGACGAGGGTCGGCAGTTCGCGCATGAGGGCGCCGCCGCCGCAGAGGACGATGCCGGCGCCGAGGCCTTCGAGGCCGCCGGCGGCGCGGACGTCGTCGCGGACGATGCGCAGCATCTCGTCCAGGCGGGCGTTGACGACCATGTCGAGCGCGCGCAGCTTGAGCTTCTTGGCGATGCCGAGCGTTTTGGGGATGGGAACCTGCTCGGCGGCGTCGACGCCTTCGAGGATGGCCTGGGCGGAGACGTGCTTGAGTTCGGCGGCGGATTCGTCCTTGCCGGTGTGGAAGGCGCAGAGGATGTCGTTGGTGACGTGGTCGCCGCCGATGGCGAGGTGGCCGACGGCGGTGGTCTTGTCGTCGCGCATGACGCTCCAGGAGGTGGTGCCGCCGCCGAGGTCGATGACGAGGACGCCGTTGCGTCGCTGCTCGGGGGTCGTGCAGCCGAGGGGGGCGGAGGCGGCGGCGCTGAAGACGGTGGCGACGTCGCAGCCGGCCTCTTCGACGGCGGCGATGATGGCGCGGGCGCTGTTGGCGTCGACGTGGGTGCGGATGCCGTTGATGGCCAGTTCGGAGGCGGTGAGGGAGACGGGGTCCTCGACGACGCGCTTGCCGTCGAGGACGTAGTCGCACTTGATGTCCTCCAGCGTGGTGCGGCCGCTCGGAACGGGCGTGTCGCGCATGTGGGCGATCGCGGCGTCCACGTCGTCCTCGTCCACTTCGCCGTAGTCGGCGTCGATCGCCGCGCGGCCGTGGATGGGCATGCCCTGGAGGTCGCCGCCGGCATAGACGAGGTCGAGCTGGTTGATGTCGACGCCGCCCGCTTCGGAGAGGCGTTTGAGGACGCCGGTGACGGTGGTGGCGACGGACTGCGGGGAGACGACCTCGCTCTTGCGCACGCCGGAGGTGCGGGCGGTGCTGACGGCGGCGACCTGGGGAGGACCGCCGGTCTTGGTGGAGAGGATGCCGAGCAGCGCGACCGTGCGGGCCGTACCGACTTCGAGGACGACGAGGGGGGTCTTGGCCATGGTCAGATTCCGTAGACAAGCTTGGTTTCGAGGAGCACGTCGAAGCGGATCAGCGGCGCGGCCTTGGGGTCGGCCAACGTTTCCGAGGCCATCTTGAGGGCGAGCCGGATGCGTTCCGGGGAGTCCATTTCGTTCCAGACGAGCCGTATTTCGCGGCTGCTGTCGGAGGTGAGCAGGAGGATGTAGATGCGGCCGGAGACGTCGATCTGGTTGATCCGGAACGAGATGCCCTCCATGGCGTTGCAGGCGTTGACGATGTCGAGGGCGATGCGGTACTTGTCCGAGACGGGTTGCCCAGGAAGTAGCGGGATCCGGCGGGTCCCGTCGACGACGACGGGGATGGCGGCCCAGCGCCGGCGCTGGAACTCCTCCATCGCCAGCACGTTGCCGTCCTGGTCCACGGCGAAGTTCGTCGTGCCCAGCTTCATCACGGGGACGCGGTCCGTCGCGACGATCGTCACGTGGTCGGGGAAGCGCTTGGCGATGCGGACGTCGCGGAGGTTGGGGAGGTTGCGCAGGAGCTCCTGGCGCTTCTTCGCCGCGCTGAAGGTGTGGAGGTTGACGCCTTCGCGGATGCCGGTGAGGTCCTTGAGGTGCTGGGGCGTGACGCAGAGCTCCGTCGAGATGTCCATGGTGCGGATCGCGTAGCGGGGGTTCTCCGAGAACATGAGCTTCGAGAGCGTCCGCCAGCCGATCACGAGACCGACGCAGACGAGCATGGAGAGCAGGACGATGCCGATGGCCTTCAGGTGCATCGCGCGCTCTCCAGGATCCGTGCGCAGAGCGCCGGGAAGGCGATTCCGGCCCGCGCCGCGGATTTGGGCAGGATGCTGCTGGCCGTGCAGCCGGGGATCGCGTTGAGTTCCAGCGCGTAGGGCGTTCCTTCCGGCGAGATGCGGAAGTCCACGCGCCCGAGGCCGGAGGCGCCGACGGCCTTGAACGCCGCCATCGCCTGTTCGCGCACTTCGCGGGCGATCGCCGCGTTCGCAGGATCGTCTTCCGGGAACGTGTAGACCGTCGTACCCCCCGACTGGTACTTGGCCGTCCAGTCGTACCAGCCTTCGCCAATTTTCGGCGTGATTTCCACGATCGGCAGCACTTGGTCGCCGACGATGGGGACGGTCCATTCGCGTCCGGGAATGAAAGCTTCGAGCAGGATGTTCTCGCCGTATTTCGCGGCTTCCGCGAGCGCGGCGGGGAACTTCGCCGCGTCCTTCACGATCGAGACGCCGACGCTGGAGCCCTGGCAGGGCGGTTTGACGACGACGGGTATCCACGGCGGGCGCGTGGTCGCGATGTTCGCGCGATGCACGACGACGCCCTCGGGGATCCGGACGCCGGCGGCCGCGAACGCTTCCCGCGCCAGCACCTTGTCGAATGAAGTCCGCGACGACTCCGGTCCGGAGCCGGTGTAGGGCATGCCCTGGTCGCGCAGGATGCGCTGGACGCCGCCGTCTTCGCCGAACGCGCCGTGGAGTGCGATGAACACCGCCTCGGTCCCCGGCGGCAGCGCGAAGGCGTCGTGGGCGTCCACCACCACCGGATGGACGTCGTAGCCGGCCTCGCGGAGCGCACCGGCGACGGCTTGGCCGGAGAGCATCGAGATGTCGCGTTCGCTGGAACTGCCGCCCATCAGGACGGCGACGGAATGGTACGGTTTTCTGTTCATGGACGCTGGAAGCGGATCTCCTCATGCCCGGTCGATCCGGCCAGTTCCCGCACGGCCGAGGCGGCGCAGGAACCCCAGAAGGTGGGCGACTGGAAAAATTTCAGGAACGGGAGCGTCTCGACGTCCTCGACGAACGCCGGCTTCTCGCCGAACCGGGTTTCGAAAATGGCCTTCGCGTCGTCGAGGTAGCCGATCCTGTCGATGAGGCCGTTGTCCAAGGCCTCCTGTGCGAGCAGGACGCGCCCGTCGGCGATGGCCCGCACGCGGGTTTCCTCAAGATGCCGCCCCTCGGCGACGACCGCGACGAAGCGCGTGTGCATCGCGTCCACCATGTCCTGGAGCATCTTCTGCTGCTCGGGGGTCAGCTCGGCGAACGGGCTGAGAATGTCCTTGTTGCCGCCCGACTTGATCGTCACGCTCTTGAGGCCGATCTTGCCGGCGAGTTCCTGGACGTTGAAGCTGTTGAGGATCACGCCGATCGAGCCGGTGATCGTCGTGGGGTTCGCCACGATCGCGTCCGCCGCGGCGGCGATGTAGTAGGCGCCCGAGGCGGCGGTCGACCCCATCAGGACGACGACGACTCGGTTCGTGTCCGCGGCCTTGAAGTCCTTGAGGGCCTTCCAGAGGATGTCGCTGGCCGTGATGCCGCCGCCGCCGCTGTTGACGTTCAGCAGAATGCCGGCGACGTCGGGGTTGTCCTTGGCCGACTGGATCTTGCGCAGCGCGGCCTGCGAACTCGCCGGATCGACGTACCAGCTCGAGGCGTCGTCCTCTTCGGTGATCATGCCGCTGAGCTTGACCATGAGCACGGTCTTGGCGCCTTCCGCCGCCACGCCTTCGCCGCTTCCATCGGCGGCATGGCGCGCCTCGGCCAGCATGGTCTTCACAGAGCCGGAAGCCTTGTCGACCATCATCATGCAGCCGGCGAACACGGTCAGGAAGACGAGGATGGAGACGACGATGAAGGCGAACGACATCATCATGCACCCGCGCAGGCAGGAGGACGCCCAGGATTCGCGCCGGGGATTGGGGAGCGGGGCCTTTGCGGAGGCGCAAGGGCCAGGCGGCGGGGGCGGCGGCATCTCGGCGGGAAAGCTTTCAGGAGGCAAATCGTTCATGGCTGGGCTCGGTTGGTGTTGGACGGGGGCGGGGTCTTGCCCAGGCGTTCGAGGACTTTCTTCAGATCCTCCCAGGCGCTTTTCTTCGCCGGAGCGTAGCGCAGGAGGTAGGCGGGGTGGAAGGTGGGCATCAGCGGGATGCCGCCGTGCTCGTGCCAGACGCCGCGCACCTTCGTGATGCTGGCCTTCATGTCGCCGGCGAGGCCCTTGAATGCGGTTGCGCCGAGGGCGACGAGGCATTTGGGGCGGACCAAGGCGATCTGACGCTCCAGCCAGGGCATGCACGCCGCGATCTCCGCGGGCTCCGGCACGCGGTTGCCGGGCGGACGGCACTTCACGATGTTCGCGATGAAGACCTCTTCCCGTTCGTAGCCCATCGCCGCGATCATCTTCGTCAGGAGCTGGCCGGCGGCGCCCACGAACGGCTCGCCCCGCGCATCTTCGTCCTGGCCGGGGCCTTCGCCGACGAACATGACCTCCGGGGCGATGCGGTTGCCGACGCCCGGCACGGTCCGGGTGCGGGATTCGCACAGCGGGCAGGCGCGGCAGGCCGCGATCGCCGCCGCGATGTCGTCGAGCGTGGCGTATTCGACTGCGGCGGGCGCGGGCGGTGCGACGGCGGCGATTCTCGCCGAGACAGGAGCCGCGGCGGCAGCCGCGGGGGCCTGGCGCGCGGGTTTCGCGGCGGGCTCGACGACGTCTGCGGGCTCGGCGGTCGTCGTGGCGAGGAACTTGGCGACAACATCCACATCCAGGGTGGCGTAGCGCCGCCCCGATTGAATTTCGCTCTCGATGTGGCGAATCAGACCATTGCAGATGTCGCGTGGAATCCTCAAGCCATGCCCTCTCCGTTTTCAGGGCCGGAATGGTATCAGAAGCCCGCGCTAAAGACAAGGTCGCATCGAGAAACGGCAGCCGCAATAGGACTGTCGGTAGAGCCCGTATTCGCGGGCGAGTTTGACGCTGTTTTGGAAGCCTCCGCCCTTCTTGAAGTCGAAGGGGAGGAAGGCGGGCCGGCCGGAGGCGGGCAGCGCTGCGGCGGCGTCGGCGCCGGCCGCGAAGACGAGCGGGCTCGGCTTGTGCGGGCTGACGGTCAGCGAGGTCGTGAACGCGCCGAAGCCGCGCTCGGCGGCGCAGCTCGCGGCGCGGGCGAGGTTGAAGCCGAAACAGAGACGGCAGCGGGCGCCCTGCTCGGGTTCGCCTTCGTAGCCCCGGATGTGTTCAAGCCATCGGGCGTTGTCGTAGACGTCCTCGAGGAGTTCGAGGCTCGCGATCCGCGCGAAGCGGCGCAGGGCGTCCAGACGCAGGCCGTGCTCCTCCACGGGCATGATGTTGCTGTTCGAGAAGAACAGCGTCGGCTCGTACCCCTGGTCGCGAAGTGTCGCGACGCAATGGGTCGAGCAGGGACCACAACAGGCGTGGAGGAGGATTTTCTTCATGGTAACCGTTGCGTCTTGCCCCCCACGTCTCGCTGTGCCAGAATGGAAACGTCAAGGCGCACAAGTCAGCGACGCCTCCAGGTCCGCAACCCGGATGACGGCTTTGCCGACGGCGCGGGTAGCGGTGCCGTCTTCGAGGACGGCCTGCAGGCTGTTCGGCCAGAGCGTGAGCCGGACCCGCTTCGACTGGCCCGGCTTGAGCGTCACGCGGCCGACGGCCGCGAGCTGGCGGATCGGCGTGCGCGTGGTCGCTTCGGGCAGGCTCGTATAGAGCTGCACGACCTCCTCGCCGGCGCGTTTGCCGGTGTTGGTCACGGTCACCGAGGCGGTGGCTTCGCCGTTCTTGCCGCGGCGGACCTTCAGATCGGCGTAGCTGAACGTGGTGTAGCTGAGGCCGTGGCCGAACGGGTAGAGCGGCGTGCCCTTGAAGAACCGGTAGGTGCGGTTCGTCATGGCGTAGTTCTCGAACGGGGGGAGGTCGTCCGTGGTGCGGTAGAACGTGAGGGGGAGGCGTCCGCAGGGGTTGAAGTCGCCGAAGAGCACGTCCGCGATCGCCGTGCCGCCGCATTCGCCGGGGTAGAAGGCCTGCACGACGGCGCCGGCCTTGTCCTCGGGAATGGCGACGGCGCTGCCGGAGATGTTCACCAGCACGAGCGGCGTGCCGGTGGCAACGAGGGCGTCGATGAGTTCGCGCTGGATGGCGGGCAGTTCGACGCCGCGCTTGTCGCCGGCGGCGTCGGCGTTGGAGGCGTCGCCGATCTCGCCCTCCATGTCCGGGTTGAGGCCGATGCAGGCGATGACGACGTCCGCGCGCTCGGCGGCGGCGAGGGCTTCGGCGAAGCGGTCGCGCTCGTTGATCGAGCAGCCCTCGCTCTTGCGGGCGAAGGGCTCGCAGCCTTGCGCGTAGAGGACGCGGACGGCGTCGCCGACTTTGCGCAGCAGGCCCGCGAGCGGGGTGATGGGATCGAGCGGGGTCCCGTTGTAGTTCCCGAGGAGGCTGCGGGCGTAGGTCGCGTTGGGTCCGATGACGGCGATCGTCTTGATCCGCTTGCGGTTCAGGGGGAGCAGGCCGCGTTCGTTCTTGAGCAGCACGATCGAGCGGCGGGCGGTTTCGAGCGCGAGGGCGCGGTGCTTCGGGCAGGCGAGGCTTTCGAAGGGCGGAACGTCGCGCGGCTTCGTGTCGAAGAGACCGAGACGGAATTTCACGCGGAGCTGGTTGCGGATCGCGCGGTCGAGGTCGGCCTCGGAGAGAAGCCCGCGCCGGTAGGCCTCCTGCACCTCGTCCTTGAGCGGGTCGGACACGACGTCGACGCCGGCGTCGAGCTCGGCCTTGATCGCGCGGGGACCGTCGGGCTGCGTCTTGTGATGCGCCACGAGGTTGTGCATCACGCCGACATCGGTGACGACGGCGCCGTCGAAACCCCATTCGCCGCGGAGGATGTCGGTCAGCAGGCGATGGTTGGTGGAGGACGGTTCGCCGTTGATGGCGTTGTAGGCGGACATCACGGACTGCGCCCGGGCTTCGACGACGCACGTCTTGAAGGCGGGGAGATACGTCTCGCGCAGGTCGCGTTCGTCGACGACGGCGTCGAAGTGGGCGCGGCTCTCTTCGGGGCCGGAGTGGACGGCGAAGTGCTTGGGTGTCGCGGCGGTGCGGAGGTGGTCGGGGTCGGGGCCCTGCGTGCCGCGGACGAACGCCGCGCCCAGCAGACCGGTGAGGAAGGGGCACTCGCCGAACGTCTCATGGCCCCGTCCCCAGCGCGGGTCGCGGAAGATGTTGACGTTCGGAGACCAGAGCGTGAGGCCTTTGTACGTGTCGTGGTCGCCCTTGGCGACCGAGGAGAAGTAGCGGGCGCGCGTCTCGGTGGCGATCACCTCGCCCATGGCGTGGACGAGGTCGGGACTGAAGGTTGCGGCCATGGCGATGGCCTGCGGGAAGACGGTGGCGGTGCCGCTGCGGGCGAGGCCGTGCAACGCCTCGTTCCACCAGGAGTAGGGCGGGATGCCCAGGCGCGGGACGCCGGCGTTGCGGTAGTCGATGAAGCCGAGCTTCTCCTCCACGGTGAGTTCGGCGAGCAGGGCGTCGATGCGCCGTTCGATCGGGAGGGATGTCTTCTGGTAGGTTTTCATGGGTCTCTTTCGGTGTGTATAAAATCAGGAGAGTCCTGTCTTTCGACTCCCCGGGTCGGCGACTCGGTTGACGTTCTCCGGCTGCTCAGAGCAGGCCGTCGACGACGGTGAGCAGGGCGGAGTGGATGAAGCCCAGAACGTAGTAGAGGATGAGCGGCGTGAAGTCGAGCATGCCGACGCCGATCGTCCGGGCGATGAAGAAGCGCGAGAGGATTGCGAGCCATTCGTTGGCCATGCCCGCGACCGGGAGGTTGCGCATGAGCATGCCGCCGATCGAGATGAAGATCAGCAACATCAGGCCGCCCGAGACGATGCGCAGGAGGTCGACTGCGGCGAAGAGCGCCGCCTTGAGCGGGAACAGGGCGGAACCCGCCAGCGGATTCGCCACGACGAGGCCGAACATGCGGACCGTCGGCAGATCCGGCGAAGCGGCGGCCATGGCCGTCGTCGCCGCCATCAGCGCGAACGCGGTGGCGATCGCCGAAGCGGCGGGCGGCATGAGGGAGAACGGCTTCGTCACGGTGTCGAGGCACTCGATCACCGGGTGGGTCGAACGGCGGCCGAAGCGCAGGACGAGGGCGAGGCGCAGCAGGTTGGCCTGGCAGAGGACCACGGCGAAGGAGGCTGCGCTGAACGCGGCGGCGGCGGGAAAGGATTTGAGATCCGCCTCGAGGCCCCTGTTGCCGACGACATGGAAGAGCGGTTTCCCGGAGGCCTTGGCGAGCGCGGCGCGAAGGAGGAGGACGAAGCCGAACAGCAATGCGGCGGCGGCCCAGTCCGCGCAACGCGGCGCGATGGACTGCACCCACGTCACCGGACGGAAGAGCAACGTGCGGGCGCGGTTGACGTAGAGGTTGAAAAAGACGTCCTTGCCGAAGGACGAGGCGATGTAGATCCAGAGCAGCAGCAGGGCGCCGGTGGTGATCCAGAAGAAGAAGAAGAAATTCGAGGTGGGCATGGTGGTCGAAGAGAACGTGCGGCGCGGACCGCCGGGATTCGTCTAGGCGTTGTCGCCTTCGGTCTGGCGCGGGCGGTGGAAGTCGCGGCCGGTCGAGTCCTGGGAGACGACCTGGCCTTCGGGCGGCAGTTCGGCGCGGCTGCGACCGCAGGCGGCGAGCACGGCGTCGAGGGTCTTGAAATGGCATTTCGCGGTGTCGATGAGAATCGCGGGGCCCTTGGCCTGAACGAGACGCTGCGCCGCCTCGCGAACCTGCGGCGACGCGCCTTTGGGGAAGGGCTGGCCGTACTGCTGCTCGAGCTGCCGCAGGCTGACGAGAAAGCCTTCGCGGGCCAGAATCGAGGCGGCGGCGACGGCGACGTCGGCCTCTGCGCGGTGGCGCTGGACGAGTTCGATGCTGCGGCCCTTCTGCATGAGCGCGCGCTGGACGGACTCCTTGTTTCCGAACTGGTCGGAGATCGCCTTGGGACAGGAGGGGACGGTCGCGAGCAGGTTCTCGATGCAACGCGCGTGGCCCCAGGATAGCAGGCGGTTGACGCTGCGCATCTTGGCGTAGAGGCGGTTGTAGGTGGCGTTGCCGACGCGGACGACCGTGTAGCGGTTCGGACCGAGGATGCCGCGGATCTTCGCGGCGATCGCGAGCGCCTGCTTGTCGCTGGAGATCGCCTTGCTGTCCTTGACGCCGATTTCGCGGAACTGCTTCGCGATCTCCTCGTTCGTGTAGGCGGCGGCGATGACGAGCGGGCCGAAGAAGTC
>CAYVJM010000038.1:0-14023 GCA_964451695.1 uncultured Lentisphaerales bacterium
CCACGCCCCCTCCCCAGGCCGACGCCGAGGAGGACGACTAGCCCCGGAGCCCCAGCCATGAACACCGTTCCCTTCCGCTTCCTCCCCGCGTTGCTCGCCATCGCCCTCGCCACCTGCCTACCCCAGACCTCCCATGCCCTCTTCGGCCGCGAAAAGGCCAAGATGCTCCGGCAGGCCGACGAAACGTACACCGAGGCCATTTCCCTCGGCGAACAAGGACGTGTCCTCGACGAAATGGCCCAGCTCGCCGAAGCCCGCGCACGTTATGTCCGCATCCTCTCCGAATTCCCCGGATTTCACGCCGACCACATCGAACAGATGGTCGCCAAGTGCAGCCTCCGCATCGCCTCCCTCCACAACAAGATCAAGTCCGGGGAAATCGCCGTGCCCTCGCCCGAGGCCATCGCCGAAGGCGCCGGCAAGGGCTTCGTCGCCCCCGGTTCCACCCCCCCGCCGCCCGCGCCCGACGAAGGCCGTCCCATCCCGTCCCTGGTGCCGGTCGAGGCCGTCGATCCCGATTTGACCGTCGCCACACCCGCCGAGGCGCCCGTCGTCACCCCCGCCGCTCCGACACCCACGCCGCCCAATCCCGCCTTCGACAAGCCCATCCCCGCCCCAGCCCCCGCCGCAGAAGCCCCGGCCGAGCCGGACGCCTCAACCGACGCGCAATCCGTGCTCGCCCGCGCCAACGACGCCCTGCGTCTCCGCCTCGTCCAGGCCATCGTCGAAAAGGACGGCCCGGCGCAGGCCATGCTGATGCTCGAAGAACTTCTGGAAGCCGAAGGCGACAAGGCCTCCGAGACGACCCGCGCCCTCTTCGTCAGGACGCTCATCGCGTGCCGCAACTACAAGCGCGCCGCGATCGAACTCGACGCCCTCCGCGAACGCCATCCCGATTCGCCCGCCACGTTGTCCCTCGCCGCGGCCGTCGCGGCCCAGACGGGCAACCTCCCCGAAGCCATCTTCCAGCTCGACCGCCTCGTCCAACGCCATCCCGCCTATTCCGACGCCTACGTCAACCTTGCCTACGCCTACTTCATGCTCGATCCCGTCAAGAACCGCGAGATGGCCACGGTCTACTACCGCAGCGGCATCTCCTATGGCGCCGGCCGCGACCCGAAGCTGGAAGAAATCCTCGATCTGGAAATCGTGCAATGAGGGACGTACCGACCCAGCCAACGCCCGAAGATCGCGCCCGCCTCCAGGCCATGAAGGCCTTCATCTGCGACATGGACGGCGTGATCTACCACGGCAACAAGCTCCTGCCCGGCGTCGTTGAATTTGTCGCCTGGCTGGAACGCACCGGCAAGCCGTACCTATTTCTGACGAACAGCGGCGAGCGCACCCCGCGCGAACTCAGCGAGAAGTTGCGCCGCCTCGGCATCAACATCCACGAATCCCATTTCTACACCAGCGCGCTGGCCACCGCGCAATTCCTCGCTTCCCAGAAGCCCAACGGCTCTGCCTACGTCATCGGCAATTCCGGTCTCATCAACGCCCTCTACGAGGCCGGATACTCGATGAACGACATCGACCCCGACTACGTCATCGTCAGCGAAACGCCCGAATACAACTTCACCCGCATCTGCCGGGCGATCAAGCTCGTGCGCGCCGGTGCCAAGCTCATCGGGACGAACCCGGACATGACCGGCCCCGTCGAAGGCGGCGACATCGTCCCCGCCACCGGCGCCCTCGTCGCCCCCATCGAACTGGCGACAGGAGCCAAGCCCTACTTCATCGGCAAGCCCAACCCCCTCATGATGCGCACCGCCAGCGCTCGCCTGGGCTTCCGCCACGACGAGACCGCGATCATCGGCGATCGCATGGACACGGACATGATCGCCGGCATCGAGTCCGACATGACGACCGTCTTGGTCCTCAGCGGCGTCACCTCGCTGGCGGATATCGGCAACTTCGCCTACCGCCCCGACTACGTCTTCGAAAACGTCGGCGGCATTCTCGCCTAGTTTACGCCGCTCTTCAGAGGTACGCCGCAGTGAGCGAGACCGGGCACGCCGCCACGACTTCCGGCGGGCCACAGGCCACGACTCTGCCGCCTGCGTCGCCGCCCTCGGGGCCCATGTCGACGATCCAGTCCGCCGCGCGCATGACGTCGGGGTTGTGCTCGATGACGATCACCGTGTGCCCCGCGTCGCGCAGCCGGACGAGGATCTGGAGCAGCCGTCGCACGTCGGCGAAGTGCAGGCCTGTCGTCGGCTCGTCGAGGATGTAGACCGTGTGCTCCTCGGGCGGCCGCTGCAGCTCCGCCGAGAGCTGGAGCCGCTGCGCCTCGCCGCCGGAGAGCGTCGAGGCCGGCTGCCCGAGTTGCAGATACCCGAGCCCCACATCATCCAGCGTCTTGAGCTTGCGCGCGAGCCGCGGCAGGTTCGCAAAGGCTTCGACGGCCTCGGAGACCGTCAAGGCCAGCACGTCCGCAATCGAACGCCCGCCGTAGTGGACCTCGAGCGTCTCCTTGTTGTACCGCCGCCCGCCGCACTGCTCGCACGTCACAGTGACGTCCGGCAGAAAACTCATCTCGAGATGGCGCTGGCCGTCGCCCTTGCACACCTCGCAACGGCCGCCCTTGACGTTGAAGCTGAAGCGGCTCGCCGTATAGCCGCGCGCCTTCGCCGCGGGCGTCGCGGCGTAGAGGTTGCGAATCGCGTCGAAGGCGCCTGTATACGTCAGCGGATTGCTTCGCGAGGAGCGTCCGATCGGTGTCTTGTCGATGACGATCAGCTTGTCCACCGCTTCGACGCCGGCGATGCTCGTGCAGTCCTGGAAGATGTGGCCGTCGCGCTCGCGCCGCGGCTTCGCCAGATACGCCTCGAGGTTGGCCCGCAGCACGTCGTCCACGAGCGAGGACTTGCCCGAGCCCGACACGCCGGTCACGACCGCGAGGCATCCGAGCGGGAACTTCGCGTCGACGCCGCGCAGGTTGTGGATCGCCGCGCCCTTCACCTCGAGCCAGCGGCCGTCGGGCTTGCGCCGGGCCGGGATGCAGGGTTTCTCCTCGCCCGCGAGAAAGCGCGCCGTGAGCGACTCCCGGCTCTTCAGCAGCGCCTCCACCGGGCCCTCGAAGGTCACGATGCCGCCGTGGCGGCCCGCGCCGGGGCCGATGTCGATGACGTGGTCCGCCTCGCGGATCATCATCTCGTCGTGCTCGACGACGATCAACGTATTGCCGCGCGTCTGGAGCTTGCGCAGCATCGCCACGAGCCGCGCGTTGTCGCGCGGATGCAGGCCGATCGTCGGCTCGTCCAGGACGTACATGACGCCGGAGAGACCCGCGCCGATCTGCGAGGCGAGCCGGATGCGCTGCATCTCGCCGCCGGAGAGCGTCGCGCTCTCGCGGTCGCCGGTCAGGTAGCCAAGCCCGACATCCACGAGGAAGTCGAGCCGTTCCTCGAGACCGCGCACGACGTTGCCTGCAACGACGCGCTGCGCGGGCGACAACGGCAGGGTGCGGACCCAGCCACGAAGATCGGCGACGGAGAGCGCGAGAAGATCGGCGATGTTGACACCGGGAGCGTCCGGGTGCGGGATTCGGCACGCGAGGATTTCAGGGCGTAAACGCAAGCCGCCGCAAGCGCTGCAGCGCCGCCGCGACTGAAAGGTCCGCAAAATCGCCACCATCGCCTCGGACTCGCTTTCCCGCAGGCGGCGACGCAGATTGGGCAGCACGCCCTCGTAGACCTGTTTGCTTCGGCGCACGTTGCTGCGGACCTTCTTCGTGATGACTAGCTCTTCCTCGCCGGAACCATGCAGAATGATCGCGCGCACCTTCGCGGGCAGATCGCGCCACGGCGTGTCCATGTCCACACCCTGCCACGCGGCCACGGAACGCAACATCATATTGAAGGCGCCGACCAAGCGTTTGGGGCCGCGCCGCCACGGACGGATGGCGCCCTTCGCAAGGGACAGCGAATCGTCCGGGACGACGAGCGCCTCGTCGAAGTACGCTTCGCGACCGAGGCCTTCGCAGACGGGGCAGGCGCCCAGATGGCTGTTGAACGAGAAGCTCGCGGGCTTCAGCACGTCAAAGGCGATGCCGCAGTCCGGGCAGGCGTTGCGCTCGCTGTAATGGTCCTCCGCCTCGACTTCGCCGGGGCGCTGGCGCAGGACGCAGACGGCCCCGCCGCCCTGCGCAAGCGCCATTTCGACGGAATCGGTGACGCGGCGGCGGATCTCGGGCTTGACGACGAGGCGGTCCACGACGGCTTCGACAACGGCGGCTTCGGCATCCTCCGGGACGTCCTCGATCGGGAGCATCGCGCCTTCCAGGCGAAGGCGCACGAAGCCGGCCTTGGCGGCGTCGGCGACGCAGGCGGCGACTTTGACGGGGGTGGTGCGGCGCATGAGCGGCGCGAGGACGGCGAGCTTCGTGCCTTCGGGCAGCTCGAGGAGCTTTTCCACGATGCGCTCGGCGCTCGTGGCCTCGACGACCTTGCCGCAGCGGTGGCAATGCGGGACGCCAAGATGGGCGAAGAGCAGGCGCAGGTGGTCGTGCAGCTCGGTCGCGGTGGCGAGAATGGATCGCGGCCCGGGGGTGGAGGCATGCTGCTCGATGGCGATCGCGGGAGAGAGCCCGGTGACCGAATCCACGTCCGGCTTGTCCATCTGGTCGAGGAACTGCCGGGCGTAGGACGGCAGGCTTTCGAGGTAGCGACGCTGTCCCTCGGCGAAGAGCGTGTCGAAGGCCAGCGAGGACTTGCCAGAGCCCGAGACGCCGGTGACGACGGTGAGGCGGTTGCGCGGGATCGTGACGGAGACGCCCTTGAGATTGTGGACGCGCGCGCCGACGACGCGGATGGCGTCCTGGGCGGGTTCCTCGGTGGCGGGGGCGCGCGGTTTCATCGCGACGCTCCTAGAGCTGCTCGCGCCGCAGCGTGAATGCACGCAGCGTGACGGGGTTGCGGCCTTCATAGCGGAAGCGGATCGTCAGCACCGACGAGCCATCGTAGTCGAACGCGACGGTTTCACCCACTTCCGCCACGGCGACTTCGCGCCCCCCGAGCAACACGCGCCAGGTGGATGCGTCCTCACCCTCCCACTCGCCTTCAGCGTGGACGGAGAGCCGGGCGGGGCCGCCGGCAAGCGGCAGGTTGGGACCGTAGGCGATCTCGGCGCGCGGGTCGTAGAGGGGGTCGAAGCGAACCCCTTCCCAGGCACCGCCCTCACCGCGCACGGTGTGTCCGGCATGGAAGAAATCAACCACGTCGAGGCGGATCGCGCCGTCGGCGCCCCACTCGGGCAGGCGAAGGGGCGCCTGGGCGAAGATCGCGTCGGAGACCAGCGCCTCGCCAGCGGCCAGCAACCAGGTGCGGCGGTCGGAACCACACAGGCCGACGGGGATCGGGATCCACGTCCAGTCGGCACCGACGACAAGATTCGTCACTCCGCCAGACTCTGGAAACACGCGTCGGGGCCCGGCGCGCATCGCGAGGTCGCCGCCCTTCGCGCGCACCAGCCAGACGTACGCCTCGGGAGGTTCGGCAGGTGTCCAGACATTCGCCGAGAGTTCGCTACCTGGGAGCGAGGCCGGAACAACGCCCTCGGTCCCGTCAGGCTGTTCGAAATGCCACCATCGCGCCGGAGCGAAATAGGACGGCTCGATCGCGACGGCACTGGCGGCGGCGGCGCGCGGGGCGTCGAGGATTTCGAAACACCAGGTGGCGCGGTCCTGCTCGAGCAGCCTCAGGCGCGGATGCGCGAGAAGGCGGCGCAGAGTCGCTCCGACCGGGAATGGGCTGACCTTCTCGGGAAAGGCGTCCTCGTGGAGAATCACGGCCGTGGCGCCAAACCCGCGTAGCGCGGCGAGCTGGGCGTCGTCGACGATCCCCTGGGTGGCGGGCTCGAAGCGGCGAAAAACGGTGTCGAGGTAATCGGCGGTCTTGACGGGTGAATAGCCGTTGAGCATTCGCAGACCCGCGCCGATCGCGTGATGCTGGTAGAGGGAGGACCAAGCCGAGTCGCCGGGCCAGACGGGCAGGACGAGGGCGCGGGCCGTGCGGCCTTGCGCCTCGGCGGCAGTGACGGCGGCCGCGTAGGCGCGGTTGGGGGCGGCGGGCAGCAGGCACGTGCCCGCGGACATCCCCGCGCGGGAGGAGACGAGGATGAGGGCGGCGGAGATGAGGGCGGCGGCTTCGAGGAGGCCGCGACGCGAAACGAACGGGCGGGCGAGACCGAAGGAGAGAACGAGGAACGGCGCGACGAACGTGGGCAACAGGCAGAACACCTTGACTGGCTGGCGCACGAGGGCGAAGGGCGGAACCAGCTTGCGCAGGGCGCGCAGCGGTAGCGCGTCGAGGGGGCCATTGGTACCCAGGGCGAGGGCGAGGGCGGCGACAATTGCGGCGGCGAGGAGAAGCGCGCAGACGACATCGCCGACGAGGCGCGGCGCACGGAAGCGGCGGCGCCGAAGGAGGAAAACGGCTAGCCCGAGGGCGAGAACGCCGCAGGCGGCCATCGCGACGGGAAGGCCTTCGCCGAGATTGACGTGCTGGGCCATGTGGCAGGGGTAGCTAGGATCAAAGATAGCCTGCCAGACCGGCGAGTGGAGCTTGATGTCGGCGAGACTCCGGCCGCCCCCGGCGTCCGTGACGGCGTACTGGGCACGCAGCAGAAGCGCGATTCCTCCGGCGACGGCGACGCCGGCGGCGAGAGGCAGGAGGGCTTTGACGAGGACTAGGAGTCGGCGACGATCGGGTAGCGGCGACTCGGAGGCGGAGGCCCAGGAGACCAGGCACCAAAGCGGGAGGGCGAGCGTGGCGAAGAGAAAGGAATGGAGATCGGTGGCGTAGCAGAGCACGAGCGCCACGCCGGCCAGTGCGCCGCCGCGGACGCGGCCGTCGCGCACCGCCATGTCCACGCCGAGGGCGACCGCGGGGACCAGCGCCATGCCGAACCCGGTCGGGCTGCCGCCCGCGAGGGTGACCCAGCGGTAGGGCGCGCACGTCGCGACGAAGGCCGCGACGAAAACCGCGATCTCGCTCGGTTCGTCGCCCAGGAAACGACGGGCGAGAGCAAGGAGGAGCAGGAAGCCCGTGAACACGGAGGCGAAGAGCGTGAAGTTCCAGGCTCCGGCGTCGCCGAAGATCGGCGAGGCGGCGGCGAAGAGAAGGGAGAACGGGACGTAGCCGGGGTCGAAGGCGCGCCGCGCGGCGTCGTCGCCGAGGTTGAACTCGTAGAGATTGGTGAAGGCGGGAACCCGCCCGGCAAACATGTCGCGGACGAGCTGGAAGTGGTAGAGGAGCTGGAGCGGGTCCCCGGGGACGAGCATGCGGGCGTCCGCGGTCTCGGCATTGTAGGCCGTGTAGGGGATGCCGTCCGCGAGATAGCGGGTGGAGGGCCAGAGAAACGCGGCGTAGAGGATGGCCGAGCAGACGAGGGCGGCGGCGGGTCTCAGCAGCCGGAGGCATCGCGGTGCGGTGGGAAGATCCATGCTCGTTCTCTTGAATGCGAAAACCCGACACCGAGGCGCCGGGTTTTCAAAAGAAGCGTGCCGATTGCGGCGGGATGCCGGTTCGGGCGACTATTTTTTGGCCGCTTCTTCGTCCCAGTCGATGTCGATGCAGTACCAGTGGGCTCCGAGGGGCTCGACGTCGTTGAGGTCGATCACGAGCGTGTGATCGTTGGCCGATCCCGGGTATTCCTTCACTTCGAAGGCGCCGAAGCCCGAAGTGTAGATCTTGACGCTCATGTTCTCGGCGCTCCAGTCGCCCGATGCGGGCAGCGCGGCATCGGGCTTGCTGATCTTGACCACGTCGCTGAGGTTGCGATTCCAAACGTGGTTCCAGAGCTGGTCCTGATTGATGTAGGTGGGCAGATTGTCACCCGCCCACATTCCGGGGAGCTGGTAGGCATGGTGGACGAACCACATCTCGCCGCCCTTGATGTAGAGTGTGTCGTGCCCGTCGATGAGCGTGCGAACGTAGAGTTTCCCCTCCTGGGGCGGTTCCTGCGAAACACACCCGGAGAACAGAGCGGCGGCTACGGCGACCATGGCCAGCAAGCCAGATTTTCTTTTCATCTTGAGACCCCCACGTGACAACCTATGGAATTCGGCATCGGTTGGAAAACGCGACACATCGCTTTGACAGGTTTGAGAGTAGCACAAAAGCAAAATGGATGGCAACACAAAAAGGAGGTTTCGCGCTTCGGCTCAGCGTTCCGGCTGAGGCGGAACGACGACCAAGGGGTAGCGGAGGCGGAGCTGCCCGTCGAGGAGAATTTCCACCCAGTGGACTCCCGGCGTCTTGAAAACCGGGTTCAGAAAAACCTCCACGCTCGTGGCGGTCTGCTCCTGGGCGTTGAGCTTGATCTCCACCTCGCGCCCCACGGCGATGGGGTCGACGCCATCGGGCCCGACGAATCGCGTGAGCTGCTTGAACGTGCCGACGCCGCAGCACCAGCGGTTCACAACGCAGAGCCGATGGCCTGACGGCAGGGCGCGAAGCCGCAGGGAGTCGAAGAGACCGATCAAGATGAACTTGCCGTTGTTTTCCTGGCGAACGTCGTCGCAGAGGACGCTGCACTGCAAATCGGGGATCATGGCGCGGGCTTTCGGGCTGGGCCGATGGAGTCCGCCTCGCGCGCCGCGCGGCGCCGCGAAGGCCGGCTACTCGACGACGAGATTTTTGGTGGGATACTGCGGGTCGCACGTCATCGAGACGCCGAGGCGGCGGAGACCCGCCGCATCGCCGTCGCCGACCATGTGCGTGAGGTGGACGTCGCAACCGCGCAACTCGACGAGCTTGTCCACGGCGCGCTCGACGGCATTGCTGTTCGCGGCGCTGATGCCCAGCGCGATGAGCAGTTCGGCGACATCGAGGTTCGACGCCGTCTGGTGGAAGGTCTGGGACTTCATCGCCATGATCGACCGCGTATAGGTCTCGGGGATGAGGTGGAGCCAGTCGGGCAGCCCGGCAAGGTACTTGAGGGCGTTGAGGATCATGCTCGAAGCGGCATGCATCATCGGGGAGTTGCGGCCCGTCAGGATCGTCCCGTCACGGAGCTGGATCGCCGCGCCTGCGTAGATGCCCAGATACCCCTTGCCGAGACGCTGGGCGTTCTCGGCGGCGATGCGGGCTGGGGCGACGACGGCACGGTCCGTCTCCTCCAGCCCGAGGGTGGCCATGAGGGCGTCGATGCGGCGCAGGGGCTTCTCGTCGTTGCGGCCGTCCATCGCATCGCAGGCGGCCTGGAAGTGGCGGCGGACGATTTCGAGACCCGCGGCCTCTCGCACGACCGCGTCGTCCGTGATGGCGAACCCGACGCGGTTGACCCCCATGTCGGTGGGGGATTTGTAGGCGTCCTCTCCCATGACGCGGGCCAGGAGGGAGCGCAAGACGGGAAAGGCCTCGAGGTCGCGATTGTAGTTCACAGCCTCGACGCCGTAGGCCGCGAGGTGGTACTGGTCGATCTGGTTGATGTCGCCAAGGTCGGCGGTGGCGGCCTCGTACGCCGTGTTGACGGGATGGTTGAGCGGGAGGTTCCAGACCGGGAACGTCTCGTACTTCGCGTAGCCGGCTCGGCGGCCCAGCCGGTGCTCGTGGTAGAGCTGGCTGAAGCAGGTGGAGAGCTTGCCGCTGCTGGGGCCCGGGGCGATGACGACGACAATCGGTCGCTCCGTTTCGACGAAGGCGTTTTGGCCGCAGCCTTCGGGACTGAGCGTGTGGTCGATGTCCGTCAAGAAGTCCTTGATGAAGACGTGGGTTTTGACCTCGACGCCGAGGTGGCGCAGCTTGCTGGCGAACCCGGCGGCCACCTTCATCGACGGGTCGAAGCGGGTCATCACGACGGCGCGGACGAGGAACCCCCACCTGCGCACTTCGTCGATGAGGCAGAGCACCTCGTTGTCGTACGTCGTGCCGGTGTCGGCTCTGAACTTCCGGTGCTCGACGTCGCCGGCGTAGATGCAGACGATGAACTCGATGCGATCCTTGAGCCGCTGCAGCATCCTGATCTTGACGTCGGGATCGAACCCCGGCAGCACGCGTGCCGCATGAAGGTCCTTGAAGAGCTTGCCGCCCACTTCGATGTAGAGTTTGCCGAAGCGCTCCGTCCTCCGGATGATCTCCGCGCTTTGCTGCTCAATGTACAGTGCGTTGTCGAATCCGCACCCAACCCCGTCGCCCATGTTGTTGACCCCCGGATTGCCCTGCCCGTCTCGCGCTAGAAGCCCGGTGCCGCAGCGGCGCCCTCGCCGCTGGCCCCGGCGCCCTCGCCGCCACCCTCGCCGCCACCTTCGCCGCCTTCCGCGGCCTCGGGCTCGGCGAGGAGGGGCAGGAGCTTCACGGCGTCGACCCGAAGCGACGTCTTCTTCTCCAACCCCATTTTCGCCAGCGCTCTGGCCTTGGCCAGAGCCGTGGGATGGTTGTCGCTGTGGACGTAGCAGAAGATCGCGGCGTTGAAAAGTTGCTCCCCGGCCTCGACAGTGCCGATCGGGCGGTCGTGCGGCCGGGCCTCGAGCTGGAACGCGATCAGGTTGATCCAGTCCAGCCGCGTGAGCCCGCTGATGGTGATCCCCTTGCGCATCGGAACGATGAGCTCCGCGCCGTCCACCGAAACGCCTCGGATGTCGAAGTTGCGGTAGGCGCGGCGAAGGAGACCGTTCTTCTTGAGATCCTCGATGAGATACGCGTGGAGGGACGTCAGGCGTTTGAGCCGTTCGAGCGTCCACTTGAGCTCCTCCTTGCCCTGGGGCGTGGTCAGCTCGTTCTCCATGCGCATCATTTCAGAGGCGATCTTGACATACTCGAACTTGGCGAGCAAATCCTTTTTGGCGGCGAAGACCGTCCGCACGCGCTCGACCTGCTCTTGGGCGACGGCCTGCTCGCGGGCTTCCTGCTGCCGCCGTTCAGACTCGGCCTTGGCGATCCGATCGGCCTCGGCCGCCTCGCGAGCGAGGCGTTCGCGTTCTTCGATGAGCTTGGCGGCATCGCGTTCGAGCCCCAGCCGCCCCTGCTTCATCGCCTTGAGCGATCCATCGGATTGCGCGACCAGGGCGTTGATCTCCTCGATGAGCTTGAGGCGGTTCTCGTGGGCCTGCCGACGAGCCAGGAGCGCTGCTTCCACCTGGGCGGTGGTCATCCCCTGCTTGATGTCCGCGAAGACATCGGGCTGGAGGGCGAGGATCTGCTCGGTCTTGCGCAAGGCGGCGCGAATGGCCTTCGCATGGACGAAGACGCCCGAATCGGCCAGCTTGCGCAGCTTGTCCGCAGGCGTCTGCACGACCTCGACGGGCGGTGCGGCCTCTTCGACGGGCGCGGCCTCGGGTTCCGGGGCCGGCTCCTGGACGGGCGCGGGCGCCTCCGCCGGAGCGGGCTCTTCAGCAGGCGCGGGCTCCGCCGCGGCGGCGGCCTTTTTCTCTTCGTTTTTGATGACCTTCGCCATCAAGTCGAGCATCTCGCGGGTCGGATCGTCGAACCCCTCCTTCTTCAGCCGCATTCGGGCCTTCAGCTCCAACTCGATGTCCGCCGGGTCGCGTTCCTTGGCCTTGGCCGCGGGGGCGTTCGTCTCCGCCGCAGGCGCGGCCGCAGCGGCGGCGGCCTCAACGACCGGCTCGGGGTCGGGCATCACGGGCGGTGGCGGCTCGAGGTCGGGAACGACGAGCGCATCGCCCGTGGCTTTTTGGAACATCGCGCAAACCGCGGCGACTTCGTTCGTCATCTCGTCGTCGCGCGCCTGCATCTTCGCGCCGCAGGCCGTCAGCTCGGCCTCGAGAGAAACGTACTTCGCTTCGATGACGGCCGCTTCCGCGATGTTGGCCTTCGCCGTCTTCTCGGCGCCGCTTCGCTTGAGGAAGATGCCGCCCAGCCAGACGCCGAGAACCAGCAATGTGACCAGGATCACCGTCGCGAAGACGTAGAGCACGACCTTGGCGCCGTTGACGGAGGACTTCGGCTCCGCGCGCAGGACGGCCGCGCTCGCGTTGGCCGAGGGCTGGACGATGGCCGCGGAGGAGGGCATCGCCGCCAGGGCAGCCTGCTGCGCTTCGAGCGTGCCCTTCTGGATGACGAACTTCTTTCCAGGCTTGCTCGGAGCGTCTCCGGGCGCGGCAGCCGCGTCGCCCGGCTGCTGCGCCGTCGCGGTGATCGTCTTGCGGCCGATTCCGCCGCTCAGCATGGGCCCCTGCTTGCGCACGGCCGGGATCGGAGCGAGGTAGTTCTTGATGTCGTTGATCAGCGATCCGTAATTGGGATACCGCATGAACAAATCGTTGTACATCATCCGCCCGATGATCCGCGAAACTTCAGGCTCGATGTCCGGACGGTATTCTTCGAGCGGCTTCGGCGGGCCCGCGAAGCGGGCCTTGATGACCGCGACGGCGTCGTCCCCCTCGTAAGGCGGCTCGCCCGCGATGGCGTGGTAGAGCGTCGCGCCGAGGCTGTAGATGTCGCTTCGGGCGCTGTTCTTCTTCTTCTGGACCTTCTCGGGAGCGATGTAGTAGGGCGTGCCCCACAGTTCGTTGCTCTTGCCCTGGGAGGCGAGGCTCGCGATGCCGAAATCCACCAACTTGGCGTGCAGGTTCGCGTCGAAGAGAATGTTGTCGGGCTTGATGTCGCCATGGAAAAGCCCCACGCCCTCCGCCGCCTTGAGCCCCTCCGCGATTTCCAGGCCGACGCGCATCACGAAAGCCGGATCGAGCTTCACGCCGTCCGCGATCATCCCGTCGAGCTTGCTGCCCGCCACGAGCTCCATCTCCAGATAGGGGCAGCCCCGGTGCTGGCCGAAGGAGTAGATCTGGGCCACATGGGGATGGTTGAGCTTGGCCGCGCTCTGAGCCTCGTTGCGGAAGGTCTCCAGCGCCGCCGGATCGTCGCCCAGCGACCGCTGCATCATCTTGATCGCGACCTTGCGGCCCAGCGAGACGTCCTCCGCCAGGAACACCGTGCCCATCCCGCCCGCCCCCAGCCGCTTGAGCAACACGAAGTGGGCGAACTTGGCCGGCACGTCGTTTTCCGCGCCGCAGCCCGGGCACTTGATCCGCGTGAACGGACGGACGGACGACGTGTCGATCAGAATGCGGCAGCCCGCGCAATGCATGGTGGGGACCGGCTCGGTCCCCGGAACAAGCTCCGCCCCAGTGTGATCCGCCCCGCCGCCCGCATGCCCCACGTTGTTTTCGCTCATGTCAATCTCTCTCGGCCCCTCGCGCGTTGACAAACGCCCGAAAATATAACAGTATCAACGCCCAGTGGATCGCTGGCCCCACCCGGCGACGAATAGCTGAATCGGAGCTCTATTATATGCATTCGGTGCTTTTTAGTCTAGACCCTATTGTCATCCACGCCTTTGGCGCCTGCCTCGCCCTCGCCATCCTCGCCTGCTACTTCGTCCTGGTCCGTCTGGGACCGACGATGGGGCTCGGTCCGGACTTCGCCTCAAGCATGCTGACCGTCCTGATCCTCAGCGGTCTGGTCGGCGCGCGGGCCTTCTACGTGACGGAGCACTGGGGCTACTACTCGCAGCACCTGGCCAGCATCGTCAAGGTGCAGGAAGGCGGTCTCGTCTTCTACGGCGGCTTCATCCTCGGCTCGATCGCCCTCGCCGCCTTCTGCCGCGTCCGCAAGGCCCGCGTGCTGGACGTGCTCGACCTCATGGCGACCGCCGTGCCCGTCGGACATGCCATCGGCCGGATCGGTTGCTTTCTCAACGGCTGCTGCTACGGCCGCGTCTCCGGCTCCTGCGTCGCCGTCTCCTTTCCCAAAGGCTCGATCCCGTGGTCCGAGCAGCTCGGCGAGGGGATGATCGCCCCCACGGCCGGCCGCTCCCTGCCCGTTCTCCCCTCCCAGCTCTTCGAAACCGCCCTCAACTTCCTCGTCTTCGGCATCATGCTGCTGCTCTTCCGTCGCCGCCGGCGCCCGGGCTCCCTCGCCGCGGCCTACGTCATGCTCTACGGCGCCGCCCGCTTTACGGTCGAGTTCACCCGAGCCGACCCGCGCCTTCACGTCGGACCTCTCTCCATCGGCCAGCTCATCAGCGTCGTCCTCTTCCTCGGCGGCCTCGCCGCCACCGT
>CAYVJM010000039.1:0-13804 GCA_964451695.1 uncultured Lentisphaerales bacterium
GGAGGCACGATTTTGCTTTCGCCCGGCACAGCGAGTTTCGATCAGTTCAAGGACTACGTGCAGCGCGGCGCCGCGTTTGCGGATCGGGTCCATCAATTGCAGCAGGAACATACGGCGGCCGCCGCCAACCTACGACCCCACGGAGCGACAACATGAAGAAGACTTCCACCTCAGCAGCCATCATGGCTGGATCGATGATCACCGCCGGCATTCTCCTCCAGGGGTGCCAGGTCTACCGGCCCGGCGAACGCTCTCTCATGGGCGGCCGGACCTCGACGGCTTCCGAGCCCACCGAGGCGACCGTGGTTACGCTTGCGGGTGAGAAGGCGTCCGCGACCGGGGCGTCCGCCGCGACGATCGCGCCGAGTCATGCCGTTCCGGCCGGTCAGGTCGGCACCCCCGGCACCTACAAGGAGTTCGTCGTCGGCGATGGCGCGAAGGATCCGCACGCCGGTCTGACGAAGCTCTCCAAGAAGCATGTCCCCGCGCCGCCTCCCGCGGTCAGGCCCACTCCGGCCGTTTCCTCGGCGCCCTCCTTCACGGCGGACGGCAAGTACAAGCTGTACCGCGTCAAGGCCGGCGACACGGCTGGCGAGATCGCCAACAGCCACGGCATGAAGCTCGCGGACTTCCTCGCCCTCAACGGCATCAAGACCGCCAACGCGATTCGCGTGGGGCAGCAGTTCAAGGTCCCCGCTTCCGGCAAGGCGTTCGCGAAGGGGCCTTCCGCCCCGGTCGCCGACGGCGCCACCTACACGGTCGTCTCCGGGGATTCCCTGAGCGTGATCGCCAAGCGCCACGGCATGAAGACCTCCGAGCTGATGGCCCTCAACGGCATCTCCGATCCAAACAAGGTCCGCGTCGGCCAGAAGCTCCGCATCAAGGGCGGCGCCAAGGTCGAGACCTCGGCTGACAAGCCCGTCGATGTGAAGCCCGCCGATGTGAAGCCCGTCGAAGTGAAGCCCGTCGGGGAAGGCGAAGCCCCTGTGGAGCCGGTCGACGGCGCCACGGGCGCCACAAGCATCGACATGCTCCTGAAGGACGCTGGCGCCACGACGACGGTGCCGAAGACTCCGGAGGTCGCCACGCCGCCCGCACCGGTTCCCGCGATGCCCGTCGTCGCGCCCGTTGCCACGCCGGTTGCCGCTCCCGCGGCAGGCGGGGGCGAGCACGTCGTTCGCGAGGGCGAGGACATCTACTCGATTGCGCTGCGCTACAAGGTTCGTCCGGTTGACATCCGCAGCCTGAACAACCTCACGAGCAACGCCCTTTCGCCCGGGCAGATCGTCAAGATTCCGCCTGCCGCGCAGTAGGTCGGGAGGGGCCGTCGTTCCGGCGGCATCATCGCGATGAAGTGGGTGACCGCCGTCTTGGGGATGCTGGTTTTCGCGCTCGCCCTCGCCGGGCTCGTCCTCCAGGCGAGCATCAGCGATTTCCGCGGTAGCGACATCGCTGGAGATCCCACCCATTTCGTTCTCCAGCAGGCGCTCTATTTCGTGGCGGGGCTGGTTTGCTGCCTGGCCATCGCGGCGGTCCATCCCGAGTTCTGGTTTCGGAGGTGGGTGGTCTGGGCGATTGGCTTCGGCATCCTCGCCGCCTTGATCTCCGTCCATGTTCCGGGGCTTGGCAAGGCGGAGACGAAAGGCGCGACTCGCTGGATCGCCGTGGCCGGGTTTTCGCTCCAGCCTTCCGAATTCGCCAAGCTCATGGGCATCATGCTGCTGGCCTGGTGGCATGGCGACCCGAAGCGGCGCAACGCGTCGCTGCGCGAAGGCGCGCTCATTCCCTTCGCGGGCATCGGAGTCCTCTGCGCGGGGTTCAAGCTGCAGGACGACCTCGGCTCGATCATCATGTTCTCCGCCGTCGCGCTGCCCCTCATGCTGGCGGGCGGCGCGCGTCTGCGCTACATCGTCGTGTTCGGGCTGGTCATGCTCGTCCTCGTGGGCGCGTATGTCATGCAGAACCCCGAGCGCCGGAGCCGCGTGATGTCGGTGCTGGCCGTCAACACGGACGTGAAGACGCCTGCGGTGGACGACGCCGACGCGTATCAGGTGCTGATGTCGCGCAAGGCGATCCAGCATGGCGGTCTGGCCGGCGCCGGCTACCTCGCCAGCATCTACAAGTTCGGCTTCGTTCCGGAGAACCACACGGATTTCATCTTCGCCATGCTCTGCGAGGAAGGCGGCTTCATCGTCGCCGCCGTGATCATCGTCCTTTTCGCGGCGATGCTCTGGATCGGCCTCTGGATCACGTTGCGCGCGCCTACGCCGCAGATGCGTCTGCTCGCCTTTGGCGTGGCGCTCTATCTCGGACTCTGCGCCGCCGTCAACATGGGCGTCGTCATCGGCATTCTGCCGACGAAGGGGCTGGCGTTGCCCTTCCTGAGCTACGGCGGGAGCAGCCTCGTCAGCTCGATGACCGCCGTGGGCATCCTGATGGGCGTCGGCTGGCGTTGCGGCCGCGCCCCGCGGCGCGTCCGCGCCGAGGCCGCCATCGACCGCCGGGCGTGGGTCTCATGAGCTCCCGCGCCTCCGCCCGCCCCGAAGTCCTCGTCCTCGGCTCCGGCACGTCCACCGGGGTGCCGCTGATCGGCTGCTCGTGTCCGGTCTGCGCCTCGGCCGATCCGCGCGACAACCGCTTGCGCGCCTCCGTCTACATCACCTGCGGCGGTTTCGCCGCGCTGATCGACGTGTCGCCGGATTTCCGCCAGCAGGCCCTGCGCTACCGCCTGCCTCGCGTCGACGCCGTCCTGCTCACGCATCCCCATGCGGACCACATCTTCGGGCTCGACGACATCCGCCGCTACAACACCCTCCAGAGCGCGCCGATCGCCGCCTACGTGCGCGACTTCACCTACGCCGGGATCAGCCGGATCTTCAGCTACATTGTCACCCCGGACGAGCGGCAGAAGGCCATGTATCGGCCGCAGGTCGAATTCAACCTCGCCGGCGAAGCCGTCGTGGACGTCGGCCCCTTCCAACTGACCTCCATCGAGATTCCCCACGGCCCGGCGCGATCGACGGCCTTCAAGCTGGCGTACGAGGGCCGCGCCTTCGTCTACGCGCCGGACTGCAGCGAGATGACCGACGCGTTGCGGAGCTTCCTCCGCGGGGCGGACTGCGCGATGCTCGACGGCCTCCGCGACCGCCATCACGCCGGCCACCTCTCCATCGAGGAGTCCGTCGCCGCGATGCGCGAGGCCGGCGTCCGCCAGGGCTACATCACCCACATCAGCCACGACGTCGCGCACGCAGATCTCGTTCGACGCCTCGCGCCGCCCATCGCCCCGGCCTGGGACGGTCTCTCCTTCACTTGGTGACCGCCGTGCAGGACATTCTCCTTTCCATCGAGCACCTCGACGTCGTCTATCCCGGCCACCCGCCGAAACAGGCCGTCGTCGACGCCTCGTTTGTCGTCGCGCGCGGCGCCTGCGTCGGCGTCGTCGGCGGCAGCGGATGCGGCAAGACGACGATCGCCAAGACGATCGCCGGCCTCGAGACGCCGGCCGCCGGGCGCATCGTGTTCGACGGCGAAGTGATTGCGGAGGCCGGGCGCCCGGCCGACCGGCGCCACCGGCGCGCGATCCAGCTCGTGTTCCAGGATTCCCTGGGCGCGCTCAATCCGCGCATGCGCATCGGCACGGCGCTGGCGGAAGTCCTTCGCCACCACAGCCGCGACGAGGTTGCGACGCGCGCGGCTCGCGACGCGCGCCTGCGCGAACTCGTCGCGCAGGTCGAACTTTCCCCGGACGTCCTGGCGAAATACCCCCACGAGATCAGCGGCGGTCAGCGCCAGCGAATCGGCGTGGCGCGCGCGCTCGCGGCGCGTCCGCGGCTGCTGGTCGCGGACGAACCCGTCTCGGCGCTCGACGTCGCCGTCCAGGCGCAGATGCTCAAGATGCTGCGCCGCCTCCTCGACGCCACGGGGCTCACGATGCTCTTCATCGCCCACGACCTGGCGGTGGTCCGCTGTCTCTGCGACGCGGCGGTGGTCATGCACGCCGGGCGCGTCGTGGAGCAAGGGGACCCGCGCGAGCTGTTCAGTCATCCGAAGAGCGACGCGGCCCGCGCGCTCGTCCAAGCCGCTCCCGACGTCGCGCGCGCCATGGCCGCGCGCGTCCACGCGGAGTGACGCCGGGTGGTCGTCGCCCGGTGAATCCCGAGTCCGTCGGCTAGTCGAGGAGTTCGTCGGGGTGGTCGGGGGGGATCTCGAGGTAGCGCGCGGTGGCGGCGCCGATCTTGGCGAAGACGGGGGCGGCGACGGTGCCGCCGTGGTAGTTGGGCTTCGGGGCCTCGAGGGCGACGAGGATGCAGATGCGCGGATCGCGCGCGGGGAAGAAGCCGACGAACGAGGCGGTGTAGTCCGTGGAGGAGTAGCCGCCGCCGACGGCGATCTGCGCCGTGCCCGTCTTGCCGGCCACTTCGTAGCCGGGGAAGTGCGCGCGCCGGCCCGTGCCGCCCTTCTGCGTGACCGTGCAGAGCATGAATACGAGATCCGCGGACGTCTTCTCGGTGATGGGCCGGCCCAATGGCGTGGGCTTGTTCTGGAAGACGATCCCGCCGTTGGCATCGACGACCCGTGCGACGATGTACGGCTGCATGAGGACGCCCTTGTTGGCGATCGCGGAGTAGGCGCGGACCATCTGGATGCCGGTGACGGCCACGCCTTGGCCAATGGCGACGCGGATGGCTTGCAGTTCGGACCACTTGCGCGCCGGGGGCATGATGCCGGTGCTTTCGCCGGGGAGCGAGATCGACGTCTTGCGGCCGAAGCCGAACTTGTGGAAGTATTCTTCGGTCTTGTAGCGTCCGAGGGCCATGGCCACGCGCGAGGCGCCGCGGTTGCTGGACTTCTGGGTGGCGACGGTGAGGGTGATGTCGCCGCGGACGTGGTCGCTGAGGAGGCGGCCGGCGTAGGCGACGTTGTCGCAATTGACCAGCGAATTGGTGCGGAAGGCGCCTTCGTTGATGCCCGATGCGAACGTGAACCCCTTCATCGTCGAACCCGGCTCGTAGTTGGTGAAGATCGCGCGGTTCCACTTGCTGAAGGGATCGGTCGAACTGAAGTGCGCCGGATCGAAGTTCGGGCGCGAGGCCATGGCGAGGACTTCGCCCGTCTTGACGTCCATCACGATCGTCCAGGCGGCGCGCGCGGCGGTTTCGACCATCGCGTCGTCAAGCGCGCTCTCGGCGAAGTGCTGGATGCTCTGGTCGAGCGTGAGAAACACGTCGCCGCCGTCGACGGGAGGAATGTACAGATTGCGCTTTGATGGAATTTCCCTGTTGTCTTTATCCTTAAAGCTATGAATGAATCCGTTTTTGCCGGTCAGGTGGCGGTCGAGGGCGATTTCGAGGCCGTCTGCGCCCTGGCCTTCGGCGTTGACGGCGCCGAGGACGTGGCACATTTCGCGGCCGAGGGGGTAGACGCGCTTGGAGACCTCGTTGCAGCCGATGCAGCGGGCAAGCAGCGGGTCGTCCTTGATCGCGCGGCGGACGTCCTCGTCCATGATTTCGCCAAAGACGTTGTAGCGGCCGCGAGTCTTGGCGATGGCCTCGTAGAGGCGGTCCTCGTCGAAGGTGCCGAGGGCGGCGAGACGGCGGAGTATTTCGGGGCGGTCAACGTCCGAGATCCCCTGCGAGTCGGCGTAGACGATCCAGGAGGCGACCGAGACGGCGAGGGGATGGTCGACGCCGTGGCGGTCGTAGATGCCGCCGCGGCGGGCCTTGGGCTCGGAGAAGAACTCGATCTGCCGGTCGCTGCCGGCGTCGGGCTTGTCGCGGTTGGCCACGACTTGCATCTGGTAGAGCTTGAAGGCGACGGCGCCGTAGAGTCCGGTGGCGAGCAGTCCGAAGAGCACGATCCAGGTGCGTCCCCCGAAGAGCGCTCGGCGGTAGAGGGCGTGCGCGGCGCGGGCAAACCGCGCGACGGCGGGCCACGGCCAGCCCGCCGCCCGAAGCGGAGGGCTCCGGTCCTGGGCTTCCTGCAGATCCGGGTCGAACGACGGGGGCATGGCGCGCTCCCTGGGACTGGGGCTAGTTGGCCGCGACGGCGGAGCTTTCGACGGCGACGGCGCCCGGCGTGCGACCGGACATGGCGATGCGCTGGCCGGAGATCGGGGAGGTCATGGCCATGCCGTGGATGTTGAGGCGGCGCTCGAGATTCGCGGGCGTCTGCATCGCCTTCCACTTCGCCTCTTCGAGCTGGAGTTCTCGCATCAGCGCGGTCTGCGCGTTTTCCTGAGCGCCGACCTCGTTCTGGATCGCGTTGCAACTGTTCGAGGTGATCGCGTAGGCGACGAGGAGGATCACCGGCACGATGAGCACGAGCGCGAACGTCGTGGGGACGGACCAGGTGTTGACCTTGTCGCTCCACAGGCGGTTCTCCTTGAGCTTCGGGCGTTTTCTGAGATGGGTGTTTCGCTTCATGCCGGTTCCTGTCAATTCGGTTTTGGGATTCGGCGCACGGCGCGGAGTTTCGCGGAGCGCGCGCGGGGGTTGGATGAAAGTTCTGCCGCGTCGGGGACGAGCGGCTTGCGGAAGAGACGGGCGATGGCCGGTTCGCGGCCTTCCCATTTCGAACCGCCCTGCTGGAGCGAGACCTGCCGGCCCTCGTGGGCGGCAAGCGTCTGCTTGGCGATCCGGTCTTCGATGCTGTGGAACGTGATGACGGCCAGGCGACCGTTCTCCGCGAGCAGCGAAATCGCCGCCTCGATGCCCTCGCGAACCTGCTCGGTCTCGCGGTTGACGGCGATGCGCAGGGCCTGGAACGTGCGCGTGGCGGGGTGGCGCGGCGCGCCGCGGCGGCCGCCGACGGCGTCCTCGACGACCTCCGCGAGGCGCGTGGTCGTGCGAATCGGGGCCTTGGCGTGGGCGGCCAAGACGGCCTTGGCGATGCGCCCCGCGGCGGGCTCCTCGCCGAAGTCTTTCAGGATCGCGGCGAGCGGGCGCCAGTCGCCCTGGAAGCTGTCGAGCAAATCTGTCGCCGAGGGGCCGCGGCCGGCGTCCATGCGCATGTCCAGCGGCCCTTCGCGCAGGAAGCTGAAGCCGCGCTCCGGCTCGTCGAGCTGGAAGGAGGAGACGCCCAGATCGAGCAGGATGCCGTCCGCCGGCCCGAATCCGTGCGCTTCCGCCACATCGCGCATCGCGGCGAATTCGGCGTGGACGCACGTGCAGCGCGCGCCGAAGTGCGCGAGGCGTTCGCCGCAGCGGGCGACGGCCGCGGGGTCGCGGTCGATGCCCAGAAGCGTCGAATCCGGCGCCGAGGCCTCCAGAATCGCCTCGGCATGCCCGCCGCCACCGAGCGTCCCGTCGATGTAGAAGCCGCCGGGGCGGGGCGCGAGCGCGTCGAGCGTCTGCTGGAGCATGACGGGCTTATGCGTCGTCATCGTCCACCCCTCCCAGTCCGACCTTCTTGAGCAGCTTGCGCTGCGCGAGGATTTCCTTGACGACTTTGTGCTCGGAACCGTCTATAATCGGCCGTTCTTCGAGCGACCACAGCTCGATGTGGAATCCCGCTCCGATGAACACGACCTTGTCCTTCAAATTCGCGAATGCCAGCAGCGAATCCTTCACGCGGATGCGGTTCTGGCCGTCTACGCCCACGCATTCGATGAGTTCGCCGAGGTTGCTCAGAAATTCGGCCATCGCCGGGTTCGTCATCGAGGCGTTGCGCAGCACCTCCGTGCGCCGGTCGAATTCGGGCGGACTGTATACTTCCAGACAGCGACGCTCGGTGAGGCTCGGCATCACATACACTTCTTCGGGACGCCCCATGCGTTCGTACCAGCTCGTCGGAATCGTCAGACGCCGCTTCGGATCCAAACGATGGTCGGCACGCCCGAACATGGGCTTGACAGCCCGGGGACGTACCTCCGCTTCGATTGGCATCGTGATGGGATTCTCTGACATTCCAGCCCTTCTTCTGACACCATTACACACCTTGTCCCACCCAATGTAAAGCATAAAAGCGAAAAAAAAGTGAAAAACCGCCATTTTTCCGCCCTCTGAGGGGTTGGAAAGCTCAATTTATCCGGGTTTGGCGGCCGCGACGGCCTCGAATCGGAGCATTCGGCTCTCAACAGGTTCTTCCGCCTTCCTGGGAAATCGTCCCACTTCGCCCCATCGTGGCAGGGTCGTCGACAGCGGCTAGCCGGGACGGCGTCGCCCTACCTTGCTTCGCCGTATGCCCTCGGGGACTGACCGGTGCCCATTGCGATCGACCTGGCGTTTACGCGGAGCCGAGGCGTGTGGTATGATCGTCGCCCATGACAACTGAATCCCCGATGATTGAATCCGCTTGCACCCTCCTCGCCAAGTTGCGCGACGAGGCGCCCCTTGTCCATTGCATGACCAACGCGGTCGTGACCGGCTACACCGCCAACGCCCTTCTCGCTCTGGGCGCCGCGCCGGCCATGATCCACGATCCCGACGAGGCTGCGCAGTTCGCCGCCATCGCCGGCGCCTTGCTCGTCAATGCCGGCACCGTCACCCAGGACCAGGCCGCCGCGATGCGCGCCGCCGTCGCCGCCGCCAACGGCGCCGGCCGTCCTTGGGTGCTCGATCCCGTCGCCACGGGCTTTCTCGGCCTGCGCACGTCCCTCTGCGGCGAGCTGAAGATGCAGCGCCCCGCGATCATCCGCGGCAACGCCTCCGAAATCATGGCTCTCGCCGGCTTCCAGGCGACGTCGCGCGGCGTGGACAGCACGGCCGCCGTCTCCGAGGCCTGCGGGGCCGCCGAGATGCTTGCCGCGCAGACCGGCGCCGCCGTGCTCGTCACCGGCGAAGTGGACGTCGCCGTCGCTCCCGGTCGTCCGCCCGTCTCCATCGCCAACGGTCACCCGATGATGACGCGCGTCACCGGCGTGGGTTGCGCCCAGGGCGCGATCGCCGCCGCGTTCGCCGCCGTTACGGACGACCCGCTCGCCGCGGCCGTCGCCGCCGCGCTCGTCATGGGCGTGGCCGGCGAAATGGCCTTCGATGCGGCGAAACGCCCCGGCTCCTTCCAGATCGCGCTGCTCGACGCCCTCGACGCCGTGGACGCGGCGGCGTTGCGCGCGCGTGGAAAGGTTTCGGCATGATCGCCCGCGAGGCCTACGCCGTCTATCTCGTCACGGACGATCCCTCGCGCTATCCGGGAGACTTCCTCGAAAACGTGGAGGCGGCGGTGGCTGGCGGCGTCACGCTCGTCCAGTACCGCGACACGGAGTCCTCCGACCGCGTCAAGTTCACGCGCGCCCGGCGTCTCGTCGACCTGCTCCGCGCGCGCGACGTCCCGCTCGTGGTGAACAACGATGCCGACCTGGCCCTGGCCGTCGGCGCGGACGGCGTCCACCTCGGCCAATCCGACCTGCCGCCCGAGGCGGTGCGCCGGATTGTCGGCCCGGCGATGGCGATCGGGCTATCGATCACCTGCGAGGCCGATGCCGCGACGGCGGTTCCCGGAATCGTCGACGCCGTCGGCATCGGGCCCGTGTACGACGCGACGAAGACGAAGGCGGACGCCGCGCCGGAGATGGGGCTTGGCGGCTTTTCCGCGATTCGCGCACGACTGGCCGCGTTTCCTGCCGTGGCGATCGGCGGCATGACGCTCGAGCGCGCCCGCGACGTCTACGCGGCGGGCGCGGACGGTCTCGCCGTCGTCTCGGCATTTTCGCGCGCCACATCGCCGCAGGACGTCGCCCGCGGTTTCGCCGAGGCGTTCAGGAAGGCTCGCGCATGAAGACGCTGTTCTCCACGCTGTTGCTGGCCGCCGCGCTGGTCTTGGGTGCGGGCGCGCAGGCCGCGCCGAAGGTGGCCGTGTCCATTCCGCCTCAGAAGGCCGTTGTGGATGCCGTCTCCGGCGGTGCCTGCGAGGTGCTGGTCCTCGTTGGCCCCGGTCAGGATCCGCACGTCTACGAGCCGACGCCCCGCCAGCTCGAGGCGTTGCGCGGTTGCGCGTTGCTCTTCACGGCGGGGATGCCTTTCGAGCGGGTGCTCGCCGGCAAACTCGCGAAGGTCAGTCCCGAGACGCGCGTCATGGCGATGTCTGGGTCCGCGGAGCGGCGCGGCGCGGACGCGCATGGCGGCGAGCGCGGGCATGTGCATGCGGAAGGCGAGGGGTGCGCGGACCACGAGGACGATCCGCACGTCTGGATGTCGCCGGACCGGTTGTCGGAGCAGGGTGCGGCCGTTGCCGCCGCGCTTGCGGCGGTCGATTCGACGAACGCCGCAAACTACGCCGCCGGTGCGGCGGACTTCACCGCGCGCGCCGCCGCGCTCAAGGCCGCCATTGCGGAGCGGCTACGCGTGGCGGGCGTCAAGCGCGTTGCCGCGTACCATCCGGCCTGGGGTCATTTTGCCGAGGCGTTCGGGATCGAGCAGATCGCCGTCGAATCGCATGGGCAGTCGCCAGGCGCACGCCACCTCGCGGTGTTCGAGCAGACGGTCCGCGAGCAGGGCGTGGAGACGCTGCTCGTGCAGAACGCGGGAGAGGGGCGCCGCGTCGCCGCCTTCGCCCGCAAGTGCGGGTTGCGCGTCGTCGTCGTCGATCCGCTCGCCGCGGACGTGTTGGGCGCGTTGCGGGCGACGGCGGATGCGCTGTGCGGACCCGAGGCGGGCGCAAAGGCGGTGGAGCCGTGAACGAAGGCGTAGATCGGGGCGCATCGGACCGGACGGCGGTCAATCGCAATGTGAACATCGTTGGCGCGCTCACGGGGATGAGCCGTCTGTTCGGACTTGTCCGCGAGATGCTCACCTCGCGGCTGATCGGTGCGGACCTGGAGCAGTCGGCGTTCGTCTTCGCCTTCCAGATTCCGAACCTCTTTCGCAAGCTCTTCGGAGAGGGGGCGCTCTCGGCGGCCTTCGTACCGGTGTACAAGGAGGAGGTCGAGCAGGGCCGACGGGCGTCCGGCGAGCAGCTCGCGCGCGCCGTCTCCAGCATGATGGGGGCGATGCTGGGCGGCATCTGCCTCGCGGGGATGCTCGCGATCTCGCTCGTGCTGCCGGCGTTCGAGGCGGGCGGCAAGACGGCGACGGTGATGCAGCTTGCGCGCATCATGCTGCCCTACGCGGTGTTCATCTGCGCGGCGGCCTTCGCGATGGGGGTTCAGAACGCCTGCGGGCGCTTCGGGCGCGCGGCGTTCGCCCCGGCGATCCTCAACATTGTGTGGATCGCCACACTCCTGGGGTTGTTTTTCTTCCCGGAACTGCCGGTGCGGCGGCGCGTCTTCATCGTCGCCTGGGCGGTGCTCGTCTCGGGCTTCCTGCAGATGGCGTTTCTGATCCACGCCGTCTGGCGCAACGGGGTTCGGCTACGGCCGACGGCGGTGGGCTGGCGGACGCCGCTGGCGCGGACGGTCTGGGGCAACACTTTCGTCGGGGCGCTGGGGATGGGCGCCGTGCAGATCAACCTCGTTCTGGACAACGCGCTGGCGCTCTGGGCGGCGCCCTGGGCGCCGGCGGCGATCTCGTATGCGGAGCGTCTCGTGTACCTGCCGCTGGGTGTCGTGGCGACGGCCTTCGCCACGGTGCTGCTGCCATCGCTTGCGGGCCATTTCGCGTGTGGCGACGCGGAGGGGGCCAAGCGGACGCTCGCAGAGTCCGCCGAGGACGTTCTGCTGCTCACGATCCCGGCGGCGACCGGTCTTGCGCTGCTTTCGCTTGACGTCGTGACGGTCGTCTATCAGGGCGGGGCGTTCACGGCGGAGGACGCGATCCACGTGTCGCGCGCGCTGATGTGCTACGCGCCGGGACTGCTCGTCTTCAGCCTGAACAAAGTGCTGTTGCCGTGGTTCTACGCGCAGAAGGACATGAAGACGCCGCTACGGGTCGCGGTGGCGATGGTCGGCGCGAACGCGGTCCTGAACGTTTTGCTGGTGCTGACGCTACCGCCCGGCTGGAAGCACGCGGGCATCGCGGGCTCTACGGTGGTCTGCTCGCTGGGATCCTGCGCGCTGCTGGGGCGGGCGGCGTCGCGGCGCAATGGAGCGATGGGTTTTGCGGCGCTGGCTCGCCCCGCGCTGCGTTTGGGGCTGGCGGTGGTCGCGATGGCGGCCGCGGTGCTCCTCGTCCGGGGCGGCGTTTACGCCGCGCTGGGGCGCGGCCGTCTGGCGGCGCTGGCCGCCGTGGTCTTGTGCGTCGTGGCGGCGTCCGCGACGTACGGCGTGGCGGCGTGGCGACTCTGCCCCGACGCGATGCGGCGGGTGCTGATGATCCGGCGTCGGCGCGGCCGGGCCGGGGAATAGCCTGGCATCGCTACTCCTGTTCGCGGGTCGCGCTTGCTCCGCGTGGGCTCTCTGTGTCATAATGGAAAAACCGGGCGAAGAGCGAGAACAATGCCCTTGCGCTCAAATACAGGAACCTCGGCGCCAAACTCACCAAGATCGCCTTCCGACAACCCATGCAACATCGATACGGACGCTTCGGCGACGACGGCATGTCGTTCATCGTCACGGATCCCGCCACGCCGCGGGCTTTCGACAACTTCCTCTGGAACGACGCGGTATTCTCCTGCGTCCATCAGACCGGCGTCGGCACCTGCGACGCTCAGATCGACGGCAAGGAGGCCATCCAGGTCCTCAGCGGCGTCGGACGCATCGTCGACATCGAGACCTTCGGACGCGACCACCTCATGAGCCGCCTCGTCTACGTGCGCGACAACGCGACCGGCGAATTCTGGAACATCGGATGGGAGCCGGTCTGCCGCAAGCCCGAGTTCTTCGAATGCATCCACGGCCTTGGGCGCACCGAGATCGTCTCGCAAACGGACGGCATCCGTTCCTCGCTGCTGATCTTCGTCCCGCCGGGACGCGAGGCCGTCGAATGCTGGCGCCTGCGTCTCGAGAACCGCTCGGGACGTCCGCGCTCGCTCTCCGTCTTCGTCTACAACCAGTACGCCCTCCAGTACAAATGGGGGTTCAACGGCTACGGCGACATGATCTACCGCGGGGCGTGGTTCAGCGAACCGCTCAACGCGATGATCGTCCAGAAGCATCCGTACGTCGCGCCGCACCGCTTCCTCACCGCTTTCTTGACCGCCGACCGCCCGGCCGTCGGCTACGACGGCAGCCGCGACCACTTCGTGGGCACCTACCGCACGTTGAAGGATCCCCAGGCCGTCGTCGATGGCGCCTGCACCAACACGCCCGGATCGTCGGAAGCCACGGTCGGCGTCCTGCAGTTCCGCTTCGAACTCGCGGCGGACGCGGCGGAGACGGTTCGCCTGCTGATCGGGCTGACGGATTCCGAGGCCGGGGTGGCGGACGTGCGCCGGCGCTGCTTCGACAACTTCGACGCGCTTTCGGACGCGCTCGCGGCCGAAAAGCGCGCCATGACGGCGCGCAACGCCGTCGAGACCCCCGATCCGCATTTCAACCGCCTCGCCAACGGCTGGCTCAAGCAGGAGACGCTCTACGGGGCGACGTGGTGCCGCTGGGGCTGGATGGGCTATCGCGATATCGTCCAGCACGGGCACGGCGTCTCGTCCTTCGAACCGGCGCGGACGCGCGGAATCATTCTCGACGCCTGCTCGCACCTCCATCGCAACGGCGTGGCCGTCCGCGGCTGGAATCCGCTCGACACCAAGCCGTACAGCGACAGCCCGCTCTGGCTCGCCTACGCCCTCGTGGACTACGTGAAGGAGACGGGCGACTTCGCCATCCTCGAGGCGCCCGCGTCCTACCTCGACGGCGGGGAAGGCACGGTGGCCGAGCACATCGACGCCGCGTTGCAGTACCTCTGGGACGGGCGCGGCGCGCATGGGCTCTGCCTGATTCGCTTCGGGGACTGGAACGACTCGCTCACCAACATCGGCAAGGCGGGTCGCGGCG
>CAYVJM010000040.1:0-2524 GCA_964451695.1 uncultured Lentisphaerales bacterium
CGCCACGGCTCGTCCAGATCGAGCAGCGCCGCGCCGAAGGAGTAGGTCATGCCGTTGCAGGTCGATCGTACGCCGTGGTAGACGAGGAGCCACCCTTCGCGGGTTTCCAGCGGTACCGGCCCGGGGCCGATCTTGTCGCGCTGCCAGCCTCCCGCCGGGCCCATGACGTAGCGGTGGCGGCCCCAGTGCGTCATGTCGGGGCTCTCGCTGTAGTAGATGCTGCCGAAATTCGTGAAACCGGGGTCGCTGGGGCGGCTGAGCATGGCGTACTTGCCGCCGATCTTGCGGGGAAACAGGACGCCGTTGCGGTTGCAGGGCAGCGTCAGGTTCTCCATGAGATGATAGGTGATGAAGTCCTGGGTCCAGGCGCAGCCGATGGTCGGGTCGCCGTGGATGCCCGTGCACCAGGTGACGTAGTGGCGGTCCTCCAAAAGCACCACGCGGGGATCGTATCCGTATTCGTAGGGCAGATCCTGGATCGCGTTGGCGAATCGGATGGGCTCGGACTCGATGCGCCATTGCAAACCATCCTGGCTCCAGCCCGTGTGGAGCGCACAGCCGCGGTCGGTGCCGTCGACACGGAACACGCCGACGAAGCTGTCGCCGAAGGGGATGACGGCGCTGTTGAAGATGCTGTTGGCCCCGGGAATCGCATCCCGCGGGATGATCGGATTCCGACTGTAGCGCCAGACAGGCTGGGTTGAACCCGACGGTTTCTCCTCCCAGGGGATGCGGGCGAGAGCGGGCCCGAGGATCGTCGTCTTGTATCTGTCTTCCTTGTGCTGTTTCATGTGTGGCTGAAGACTACTCGATCCACGCGAAATTGTCCGCTGACTTCTCGCGCATTCCGTTGCGTCCGACATTCGGCCAATGACTCATACGGCGAGTTCCCGGGCGAGAAACCGGTACGCCTTCCGCCCGTTGATCTCGTGGCGCCCCTCGAAGTAGTCCGTTTCGAGGCGTGTGGCCGAATCGAACACGTCGTAGACGCGGCGCGCGGCCGCCACGCCGGCGCGGACGGCGCGCATTGGAAAGATCGGGTCGTAGTTTCCCGCTTCGACAAGCATGGGGCGTGGCGCGATGAGTCCCGACAGATCGTGCATCTCGCCGAAGGCGGCAAGCCCCGGGACGCAGGTGCATGCGCAGTGCAGCATCCCCAGGGTGCTGTCGCGAAAGGTCGAGAAGTAGCCGCTGACGACGGATGCGCGGATGCGCGTGTCGAGGCATGTGGAAAAGAACGTGTGCATGCCTCCGCCGGAGATGCCCATGGCGCCGAGGCGGCCAGTGTCGAACTCCGCTTGCGTCTGCAGGTAGTCGACCAGTCGCATGCCGTCGTGGACGCGCAGGCCGATCACGGACGTTCCCAGATGAAAGGCCAGCATGGCCATGTGGGTGCAACTCGAAGGAACCGGCTGGCCAGGCACGGCGTTGAGATGCGAGAAGTCGGTCTGACGTTCGCCGAATCCCGAGATCTCCGGGGCGGCGACGGCGAATCCCGCCCGGCAGAGCGCGATCGCGAAGTCCTTCTGGTACCCGTCGGGCGTGTCCCGTTCCTTCCCGTCTTCCCACAAGCCCACGATGTCCTTGACCCCGTAGCCGTGGCCGTGAAACGCGAGGACGACAGGATGCGGCGCCGGCCGCTCCTTGGGCAGAAGGAGGTACACGGGCATGACCGAGCCCGGCGCCGTGTCGAGAACGACCTTCCGCCGGACGTAGTCGCCCTTGTCCACCTCTTCGACCACGCGGACGTGCGCGGGAACCGACGGGATCGCGTCGAGGCCGACCAGCCGGGCGAGTGCGCGCCGGGTTCGGGATTGCCACCGGCGGGCCGACTGGATGTCCTTCGCCTCGAAGGCGTAGGCGGCCTCGGCGGGCTTGTAGTCGCGCCAGAGCCGGGTCGCCGCCTGAAGCTCATCTTGTTCTGATCGGTTCATGGTTTCTTTCTCGAAGCCTTTGAGTGTCCGGAGACCTCGCCGCCGGCGGTGCCGCCGATCCGGTCATCGCAGGTGTTTTTGCATCAACCGCCGCGTGATGCAATGGACGCTTTCGGGATCTTCGTTGTTGTGGGCGTAGTAGTAGAGGCCGAGATGGTCTGGCCGGCAGGTCTGCAAATAGGCGTCGAGGTTCTCACGGTATTCTCCAACCGCCTCTCTCGGCATGAGCATGTTCTCGACGAGGGCGAAGGTTCCCTTGCCTGCCGCCCGGCACTCGGCTACGGTGCGTTCCCAGGCGCTTTCGATCCGGTATTTGTGCCAGGCGGGTGGCTCGTGGAAGAAGCTCTGGCGCGCAAGGTTGCCGTCGTAGCCCGCGTAGCCGACTTCCGGCAGGGCGCAGAGGGCCTGCGTGAAACGCGCGGAGGAGGTGAGCTGGTTGAAGACCGTGATGCGGAGATCCGGACGCAGGGCCAGGCAGTGCGCCGTGAGTTCGCCGAGCCAGTCGGCGAATCCGTCCTCCATGTCTTCGGGGGTAGGGTCTGGTCCGAAGCGCTCGAGGGTGGCCGGGTGGTGCGAGACATGCCGTTCCG
>CAYVJM010000040.1:2624-13692 GCA_964451695.1 uncultured Lentisphaerales bacterium
AGATCGCCACGGCCGTGAAGCCGCAGTCCGCCATGTCCCGGAAGTTCTCGTCGAGCTGATGGGGAATGACAGTCCAATTCCCGTGCGATAGAAAGTAGGCCGTGACGATCATTGGAACCATCCCTCCGGGAGCCATTCCCGGGTGGCTTGGAGCATGTCCTCCAACAGGTTCGGGATGTCGAAGAGATCCCTGACATGGGGGTCGAGGAAAAGCGCCTGTCGCGCGGCGTCGCGGTCGCAATGGAGCGCGGCCTGGATGCTCAGTTCGTGGATCGCCGTCCAACGCTCCACGAGCGAATGGATGGCAACGGGCAGCTCGATCGGCTTTTGGGCCGTGACGGTCCTCCCCGACACGGTCACGAACGCCTCGATGCAGGCGGTTCTGGGAATGTCCTTGACGAATCCGTCGGTGTTGAGGATGTTCAAGACACGTCCGAAGGGCTCTCCCGTGAAGGCGGCCCAGAGCAGTTCGTGCGCGTGCTCCGTGGTGAGCAGGTGCAAGTCACCCACGGGTTCCGGGCCGTACGCCCAGTCGTGAATGATCTGCGGGCATGGCTTGCGGCCAAAGGGCTTTCGTCCGGGGATCGGGCGCTTCAGGCTTCGGAGGAGGTCGAGCTGCTCGATCCGGCGTTCCGTGAAGAAATATTCGTAGAACTCGGCGGCATGGGCATGCCCTTCCGATGGCCAGCCGCCGAGGATCTTGTACAGCTCCTGCTGAAATAGAACACCTTCCTGGTGCGTGCCGTGGAGGTTGTCTTCGAGCTTGGCTGTCGAAGCCTGCGTCGCGGCAAGGATGTCCGCAGTGCGGTCGACGCCCCTCACGGCCAGACGGGTGACGAACGCCTGGTGGTTCACCCCGGCGACGTCCATGTCCAGTTCCGTCTTCTTGACGCCGAACACCTTCGCGAAGTAGCGGTACAGCTCGTCCGCCGAGTGGCAGAGTCCCCACGCGATGATGCCCGCCTCGCGAGCCATGACCCCGGTGACCACCGACATGGGGTTGCTGAAGTTGAGCATGACCGCATTTGGACAGAGTGCGGCCATGTCCCGGGCGATTTCCACCACCACGGGCACTTCGCGCAGGCACCGGGCCAGCGGGTTGGGGCCCAGGGTGTCCCCGACGCCGACGGGAATCCCGTACTTGAAGCACACCTCGAACCCGCGCCAGTCGCTCTCGCGTCCGCCGACCGTGATCGAGAGGATCACGGCGTCCGCTCCCTTGAGGGCTTCGTTCCGGTCAAGCGTCCGCTCAACCACGATGCGGGTTTCCCGCTGGCGGGCGATCCGCTCCAGGAGATCCGCGACGATGTTCAGCGGCACCTCGTCCACGTCGTGGACGACCACCTCGCAGTCGTTGAAACCGCCGACCAGGATCATGTCCCGCAACACCTTGTGGACGAAGAGATAGGATGCGCCGACGAAGACGATCTTCTTCCGCCCCACCGAACCCTTGTTTCTGGTGTATTCCTCGCTGGGTCCGACCCAGCCGGATGACTTGCCGACGACACGCTCTGCCATATATTCTCTCCGTTCTGTTTGTTTTGGCACGGGTGCGCCCGTGCGACATCCTGGGGTTCATCGTCCGGGAACGCCCCGGAAGGCACCCTTGTCTCCTGCTCTGGGAGGCCTCGGCCCAATCACGGTGGCGTCGCCACGCGGGTAGGCACCGATGTCTACGCCGTCCCTCCCCGCCCGTTTTAGCGGCGAGTTGGCGGCCAGACGGAACGCGACTTCGTCCACAAACCGGGGATCTGCGTCGTGGCTTTTCTGGTCGTGCCCGGTCGCCTTTCGCCACGTATTCAGATCCGCGTAGCTCCGCTCACTTGCGCTATATCGATTGAAGACGACCGCGAACGGACGATAGGCGTTGTAATCGCAATATGAAAGATCAAAGGGGGTGCCCCGCTCGACGAGGCTCAAGCTCCCCACCGGGCGCTTGGCGTATCGGTTGACGATCACGTTGTTCCAGCATTGGAAATTGCTCGTCGGTTCGCTATTCGAGCCTCCGTTGCAGACCTCGACGATGCCGCCCGACATGTTCGTGGCGTAGTCGCGATCCACCAGCACGGTATTGCTGTAGAACTGCAGGTCGCGGGCGAAAACCCCGTGGTCTCCCACCTCCAGGGCCTGCCCGTTGACGAAGATGTTCTCGTAGATGCTCGCGTCCTCCCACGGGTGCTGGCCGGTGTAGATGTGCATCGGGTGGCTGTTCTTGAAGACGTTCCGGCGGACGACAAGCCCGAGGGAGCCATGCACCTTGTCGAAAATGCCGACCGCGTTGTTCTCGAATCGGCAATGTTCGATGGTGGTTCGTCTGGTGTTGTACAGCTTGATTCCGGAAGAATTGTGGTTTGCCTCCCCGCTCTCCGGATTGAGCGACAGGACGTCCTGGACGACGCAATCCTGAATGACGGCATTGTCGCACCGCTCGATCCAGATTCCCTGGTGGTTGTGCCCGGGATGGAAGCGGTCGGGAACCGAAGGCACACCCCCGATATCAATGCCCAGGACGGTGCAGCGTCTCACGACCACGTTCGTGGAGTCCTGCAGATAGATGCCGCTCAAGTTAGGGCTGGTTGTGGCCTGCATCTTGACGGTGAAGCCGTCGAAAACCAGATGGCTGTTGAAATGCGTGCCGACGATGCCGCGCGCATTGACGTAGCGGCCGGAGGTGAAGTCGTCCAGGGGCGCCGCCTTTTCCAGAACGACCGTCCCGGGCGTCTCCGCCGCAAAGACGATCGGACGATCCGGCTCCCCCGAGTTCCGCGGCACGAGGGAGGAGATGCGGTAGTTCGCCGAGGCCGGCGGATGACCGACATCGTACGTGCCGGGCAGGAAGAGAACCGTGTCCCCCGCCACGGCGTTGGTCATCGCGGCGTGGGGGGTGCAGGGGGTGTTGCGATTCCGCGCTCCCGGCCAATCCGCCGATTTCGAGTCGCGACTGACGTAGTAGACGGTTTTCGAGGTCGTCACTCCGGGGGTCGCGGCTGTGTCGTCTGCTGCGACTCGGGAAGCGTCGCCCGGCACACCCCGGACTCTTGTGGTGTCACGCTCGCCACCCTCCCATTCCGCCGGCCCCAATGCGCGGCTCCAGCTCGGCATGGCGCAACCGAGAGCCAGCAGCCCGGCAAGAACAGCATTTCTCATGTCGCCGTTCCGATCTCTTCGAGGATGTTGTTCGCTGCGGCGGAGCCGAGACCGTTGCGTCGGCACCGGCTGTCGCCCCTGCCGTCCATCATTGTAAAGACGCTGAGTGTCATCGCATTGTTTCGCTTGCATGGTTCGTCCTTCCTTTGTTCATCCCTGCACCCGGGAGGGGGCGGGCTGTGATCACCGACCGCGCACCCCGGGGCGGCGCCTTTGTCCCGCCTTGGAATTCTTCATCTGGAATGAAGCGATAGCTGGAGAATGCCACCGCGACCAGGCGGATCGTCGGGGCCGACGATCTCCGCGCCAGTCAGGTAGACGCCCTTGTCGCTGCCCGAGACGCCGGTGCCGCGGCACGGCGAGTCCATGCGCAGCCGGTAGTCGCTGTTTGGCGAATCCTCGAAAAGCGGATCCGTGTGGCCGTCATGTCCGGCGAAGCCGGAATCGGTCGTCCCGTCGTCGATGACGCCGTAGGCGCGCGTGTAGTGCCCGAAGTGGAGCACGGCGCCGTTCGTCGGATCCGAAAGCTGCACCCAGATGCGGTGTTCGCCGGGCGATGGCTTCGCGGCAACCTTGACATTGAACCGCTTGATGTCGGCCTCGCCATCCGCCCAGGACACGGTTCCCGTGACGGCCGCATGGGCGTCGCCATAGGAGGTGTAGGTCGCGCCGACAGCGCCTTCGGTGCCATGCGTGCGGCAGACGTAGAAGACATGCTCACCCGGAGACGTCCGCTCGGAGTAGTCGATGTTGAAGCCGATGCGTCCGGGACCGGCCAGCGGCAGACTCAGCGGAACCGCCGACGGCTCCGCGCCAAACGCGGACGTGACGGCAAGCGCGGTGAACAAAGGGCGGGCCAGCATGTTGGTGACGAAGCGTTTCATGTATTCCCGTTTGAATGGCCCTCGAGCGATTGCCCCGCGATTAACGTCCGCGCAGCACGACGGTTCTTCCCGTCCGAACCGACTTGTCGGCCGCCAGGACGATCTTGAGGCTGTTGACGGCGTCTTCCAGATGCGAAGTGAGATCGAGATCCTCGCGGATCGCCTGCAGGAGAAAGCGCTGCTCCCTGCGGCAGAGTTCGTCGTGCGTGGGCTCGTCGTGCAGGTCGATGACATCGTCGGGGCGTGCGAAACAGCCGTTGGCCCCGCGCTCGGCGTAATGGACGCGCAACGCCCCTGCCCGGGTGTGCGACTCGATGTCGCCGGCATCCGCACCGGCATGTTCTGGGACGATGCTGACGCTTCCGAGCGGACCCATCACGTCCTTCACGAAGTTGGCCGTTCCGCTGATCATCGGGCCCCAGCCAGCCTCGTACCAGCCAACCGATCCGTCATCGAAACTCACCTGCAACTGCCCGTAGTTGTACATGTCGTCGGCGATCTCGTTGGACAGCCTGGCGCCGACCGCCGACACGAGCAGCGGATTTGCGCCCGTCATCTGGCACATGACATCCACGTAATGCACGCCGCAGTCGACGATCGGCGACAGGGAGCGCAACAGGTTTTTGGCCGACTCCCACGCCTCGGCCTGCGTCTGCTGGTTCAGGTTCATGCGCATGGCCAGCGGCTTGCCCAGCGTGCGGGCGACTTCAATGAACCGCGTCCATGACGGATGGTGCCGGAGAATGTATCCGACCACCAGCTTGCGTCCGCGCTTGCGCGCCGCCGAGACCACGCGCCGCGCCCCCGCGACAGTCGTGGCGAGCGGCTTCTCCAGAAAGACGTGGGCGCCCGCCTCCAGCGCGCGGATGCCGAGTGCCTCGTGCGAGTCCGGCAACGTGCAGATCGCGACAATATCCGGATGGGCCGTCGCCAGCCCATGCTCCATGTCCGCGAACGTCGCGGGGCCGCCACCCAGGATGGCGCGGAGCGTTTCGCGGGCCTCGGGGCTTCGATCCACCAAGCCGACGACGTCGAAGTCGTCCACCGCGTGGAAGGCCTTGGCGTGGGAGTTGCCCATCCGGCCGCACCCGACAACCAGCACCCTCGCTCTTTGTTCGTTACTCATGACTTTCCTTATTCTGCGTCAGCGGCGGATGCGAATCCACCGGCCCCCGGCGGCCAACGACCGTTCGGCGCGCTCGACCCACTGCATGCTGACGAGCGAGTCCTCCGCCGGGAACTGAGGCCGTCGGCCGTCCCGCACGCAACGCAGGAAGTCAGCGTCTTGATCCTTGATGTTGTACGTGGCTGGCGTGTTCGGATAACGGGCTTCGACGGAGAAGCGCTCGACGAGTTCGCTCTTGCAGTCATCGCGGTGGTTGAAACGCACGACGCTCAGCATGTCCGTCCAGGCGTCGTAGGAGATGGCGCCGTTCGTGCAGACCAGGGTGAACTCGAGGAAGTGTCCGCGGTCTCCATGATCCGCAGTGCCTCCGATCTGCGCCGCGCGATTGCAGGAAAAGGAGATGGCCCCCACCCGGCCGCCCGGAAAGACCATGCAAGCCTGCACGTTGTCGGAAAAGCCGTAGTGTTTCAGCGCCGTCGGCCCGGCGACCGCCATGATCCGCTCCGGTTCGCCAAGCAGGAAGCGATAGAGATCCACTTGGTGGCAGAGCTTTTCGTAGAAGATCCCGCCGCAGCGTTCAGGGGTCATCCGCCCGACACCGTGCGCCCCGGCGATCTGGATGTAGCTGGCATTCAGCAGCTCGCCCACCATTCCCGACTTCAGCACATTCTGCATGGCGCGAACGTAGCCGCAATAGCGCAATTCGAAGCCGACTTGGAAGGACAGGCACCGCCGCTGCGCCAGCGCGACGAGGTGCCGGCTCTCCGCCAGCGTGCTGGCCAGCGGCTTCTCGGTCAAAACAGGAACGCCTGCCGTCAAGCAAGCCTCAATCGCGGCGGCGTGCGCCGTGGGCTGCGTCGCGACGATGACCGCGTCCGGCTTCCAGTCGAGCAAAGCCGACACGTCGACCACGGTCGAAATGCCTTCCCGTGCCGCCTGATCCCGCACTGCGGCCAGCATGTCGCAACCCAGCACGGCGTCCACCATGTCGAGGTCTCCGACTGCCTTGGCATGGCTTCGCCCCATGCCACCCAGTCCAATTACGCCAACTTTCATGCTCGGTGTCCTTCCTGTGGTTTGTCCATTGTTCGGCCTCTATCTTCAACCCGTCGATTACGCCTGCGACCATCCCGACGACCGATGATCCTTCACGTGCCAAGAACATACACCCGGAACGGGGGGCTGGGACAATTCCTGTATCGCGCAACCCGTTGCGGTGGTTCCGGGACGGAAGAGGTTTGACTGGGATGCATCCTACGGAAGCGAAAAAATGGAACCGTCGTCGGCACCTCGAAATAACGTCGTGGCACCGAGAAGGGTTGCGTCCTCGAGCGAAGACGCTTGGACGGGGAGGCCGGCGAATAACGCCTGAAAGAGCGGAAGTGCCTTGGCGATCTGGCCGCCGATGATGATGATTTCGGGCTTGAGTTCGTCATGCCAAGGCCGGATGACGTCCGCCAAGTCGCGTCCGAAGTCCAGCCAGATCTGGCGGCAGCGCACGTCGCCGCCCCTAGCGCGGTCTTCGATTTCCTTGACGTCGCGGGCGTCGGGGCAGCGGGCAAGCAGCGCCCGCGCGGAAATGGCGTCTTCCACGATGCCGTCGCGGAAGGGGCGCCGCCAAAGGCTGACGTCGTCGGCGGGGCTTCCCAGTGCGTTGCACAGCGGCTGTCCGTCGACCGCCATCGCGGCGCCCAGGCCGGTGCCGAGGGTGATGCCTGCCGCCCGGCGACATCCGCGCGCGGAGCCGAAGTGACATTCACCGAGCAGAAACGCATTGACGTCGTGGACGAACCGAACGGGCGGCGCTGCCTTGAGCCGCTCCGGGATGGATTGTCCGTGGATCGCGGCGAATTTGTGGGTCATGAGGCTGATTCCGCGGGCGTAGTCGAAGGGGCCGGGGATTGCGATTCCGATGGCGTCGACCGGTCCGGCGGCGGCGACGACGCCCCGCAGCGCGGCGACAATCTCGTCGCGGCCCCGACCAGACTGGCTGGGGGTCGTGGGCAGGTGGCGCACGTGCCGGGCGGGGCCCAGGACGGCGGCTTTGATGCAGGTGCCGCCGACATCCATGGCGAGGATCATTTCAGGAGAGTCTTGGTGACTTTGCATGGCGTGTCGCCAAGGTTCAGGATGCCGTATTCGCCGAGAGAGGCGGGGACGACGACCATGTCGAGGTAGCGCTGGTGGAAGCAGCGGGACGGATCGGACTTCGCGTAGACCAGGACGTCCTCGCCCTCGACGAGGACGAGGACATGGAACTTGCCGTCGGTGCGGTCGTCGATGGCGTGGTCGAAGGAAAGGCGGCGGAGGGAGAAGTAGATCAGATCGTGCTCGCCGAGAAGCTCCTCCTTCCATCCGGGCCCGGCGCGGAGGATCTTCGGCCGCGGGCGGAGGATGCCGTCAACCGCGCTGCGGCGGCGGTCGGCGACGAGGACGTTCTTGCCGTGGACGGAGTGGATGGGGCGCGGTCTGCCTTCGAGGTCGCTGCGGAGGTAGTCGTAGAGCTTGAACGTGTAGCTGCCGATCGTGTAGCTGCCGATCTCCAGCACGACCTGGTTGCGGCCGGAGGCATGGATGGTGCCGCCGGGCAGCAGGAACTGGTCGCCCTCCTCGCTGGGGAAGGCGTTGACGTAGGCGTCGTGGTCGAAGGGCACGTGCTCCCTTTCAGCGCGGTCGATGCAGGCGAAGAACGCCGCGATGTCGCAGTCGTCCCGCAGACCGAGGTATGTCTTGGAGCCGGCGGTCTTCACGACATAGTAGCTTTCGTCCTGCTGGAAGGGCTCGCCGAAATGACGCTGGTTGTAGGCTTGTGGCGGGTGGATCTGGATCGACATGTTGCCCGAGCCGCCGTAGGTGTCGTCGTAGTTGAATCGGATCGGGAAGACGTGGCCGAAGCGTTCGACGCTGGCCGCTCCCATGATCGCCAGACTTTTCGCCTTGAAAAACGTCGAGAAGGGGACGTGCAGCGTGTGGCCCCCCACTTTGATCTGGAGGGAAACCTCGTTGGGGATCATGTCGAAGACCCAGGCGCAGTTGCGCATGTCGTCGGGAAGACGCCGCAGGCGTTTGAAGAAATGGCCGCCCCAGACTCCTTCGAGGTAGACGGGCGTGCAACGGAATGGGCGTGCAGCCTGGATCGCGAGGAGCGCCAGGAAGTCCGCGATGGGCAGCAGCTTGGGGTTGTGCTCCTGGTTGCCGTCGATGTAGAAGTCCACGGCGCGGTCGTCGACAAGCTGTTTGCGGTGGCGCATCATGATTTCGTAGTCGAAGTAGTACAGCCGGCGGAACACGTAGGCCAGGTCGCGCGGCTTGTCGTCCCCCAGGGGACGGACGCGGCGCTCCTGGACGCGGAGCGTCGCCTGAAGCGGCGTCACATCGACGAAGGCGGCGGTGCTGGCCTGTTCGCGAAGGGGTGCCACGGCGGCACCGCAACCTGAGACGACGACGCGTACGCCCTTCCGGGCGGCCTGCGCGACCCGGCCGACGAGCGCGTCGAGCCTCTCGGCGTCGAAGAGGTCGTCGATCTTCCAGTCCCTGCTTTTGCCGAAGAGCAGGATCGGGTCGGTCACGCGGTCCTCAGGCAGAGATGGCGCGAGCATCGTCTCCAGCGCCGCGGCGTCCTTGTAGGCCGCGGCGACGTCGAACACGTCAAGCCCGCCGGCGGGGGCCCGTTCGCGGAGCCGCTCCAGAAGCGGGGCGAACTGGGCGCCGACGTAGCCGTCGAGCAACAGGACGCCGCCTTCGGGAAGTGCGGCGAAGAGTCGATCGACCACGGGAACCATCCCGGCCGCCAGGGAACCCGCCAGTTCAGGGGGGCATGGCGGACGGTTGATCGCCGACGGGTCCACGTGGGGATAGGGCTTGAACATGAAGCTCATGGTGTTCTCCTTTGGTTCCGGCACCGCACCGAACGCGGTGCAATCAGGTGGCGCGAGGGCTGCTCCCCGGGGCGTTCGCGGCTAGCCGTCCTTGCGAAAGTCGAGGCGCTCCGGCAGCGTGAGCGCGCACCTCGCCGCCGATCGGATTTCGTCATCGAGGGTGAGGCCCTCCGATGCGGCCAGACGGTGCGACTGGAGCTCGAACCAGAGGTCGCCAAGCCCTGTCTCGCCTTCGCGAATGTCGTCGGGGACGGTCGCGCCATTCAGCAGCCGTTCGACGCCATCGAGATCGTCAAGCGCGAGGAGCGCGCGGCCCTCGATGATTTTGACGCGTCCGTCCGTCCGGTGTCGAGGCGGTAGCGCCGCGATCGCCTCCAGGGCGGTTTTGCATTGTCCGTCGGCGAGCAGGGCCGACAGATATTCCAGCATCAAGGGGCGCAGACCGGGCTTGGCGCTGAAAGCCATCCGAAGGTGGGGAACGGCTTCGCCGGGGCGGTTCTCGGCGATCTCGGCCGCGCCGATGCAGCGGCGCGCCCAGGGATTTTCAGTCGCCATGCAGGACGCCTGCCAAGTCTGGACCGCCAGGCTTGCGCGTCCGGCTTGCCAGTGCAGGACGCCGAGATGGAACAGGGACTTCCAATGGCGCCCGCGGGGGCACCCGATGCTTCGCTCCAGCCGTCCGATCCATTCGGAGTGCGGAACGAAGCAACCGGGTTCGTCCAGCGGGCTTTCGGCCTCGGGCAGGGTTCCTGTCCTGAGCAGCGCAAGCCAGGGCGCCTGGTCGGACCCGATCGACGATTCCGGAAAGTGGATGCCGGGGAGGTCGATTGCCGGAAGCCCCTCCGCCGCTCTTCGCGCTTCCTCAAGCGCCCCCCATCCCGATCCCTGCTGGACGATATCGTGGGCGGGAGCATTCGCCCAGATCGCTGAATCGCGAAGCGCGGATTCGAGCGTGTCCCCTGGCGCGATGCGGCAGATGGCTTCGGCCGTCACCGCGCAAGCCCGTTTCCAATCCGAGCTATGGACGGCATTCCGGTCGGCCTGAACGTCGCCGTAGGCCTCCACCCAGCTCCACGTGGTTTTCGGGGGCATGGGCAGATGGTGCGACTGCGTCCTCGCCAGTCCCGCCTGGATTTCGATGTAGTCCGGGGAAGCTAGGAAGCGCTGCCAGTTTCTGCCACCTGCATGGACGCCCCATCGGAACACTTTCCGTCCGCGAAGCAGCGAGGTCGAAGTCTCGAACAGGCCGCGCCCGGAACCGTCAAGGGCGGCGACCCAGGGCTGCGCCGACGCCGGCACGCGGAAATAGCAGTCGCGCGAATTACGCTCCCGGCCGGGATAGGTCACGTCGTCCGCCCCGTCTCTAGGCAGCGTCATGCAACCCAGCGCATTCGTTGAACAGTTGTGGACGAGGGCCTCGTCGGCGGGCGCGAGCACGCGCACGTCGGGGCTCTGCTCGACGGCGATGTTCGACCACCAGTACATCGGGACTTCCTCCGCATGGGGGTTGCGGATCGACACCCGAACCAACAGCACGGGCGAGTTGTCCGGGAGCCAGGCGTCGATTTGGAACGGCACCTTCCGGAGTCGCTCCCACTCCCACATGCGCAAGGCGGGGGTTCCGTCGGGAAGCGCATGGCGCGCGGCGAAGAGAGGTGAACAGGTGAAAGGGGAGTGGCCGGACCATCCGATATTCCATTCGACCCCGCCGCTGATCCAGGCGGTGCGGACGGCCAGGTTGCAGGGTTGGAAGACGGGATTCCGGGACAGCAGTTCGCGTCCGCTGGCCTTGTGCACAAGCGACCACAGGCGTCCGCCCACCTCCGGGAAGAACGCCGCCCGCAGATGGTCGTTCTCCAAGACGACGGCCTTGAAGTCGCGAGGTTGGCGCGTTCGGTCGAAGCCATCCTGCAGACGGTAGGGCAGGGGGCTCGGCGGTCTGCCCCATCCCAGATGTCGGCGATCCTCCTCCGCCACGGAGACGTCAACCTTCACCGAGGGTTGCACCTTCGTCCCCCCGTGGATGACGGGGA
>CAYVJM010000041.1:0-13063 GCA_964451695.1 uncultured Lentisphaerales bacterium
TAGGGGGCGCTCGTGTAGCGCAGCACGGCGTCCAGGCAATTGCGAACATCGTCCAGCGCATTATGAATGCAGACGATGATGTCCACATCTTCGGTGTGCGGCGTCAGGGGCAGCGGCTGGCGTAGCCTTGCCACGGCTGTGTTCGCGGTGGCAGGGGGGGGCGGCGGTCAGTTGGAGGCGCCGACGATGACGGGCATGAGCTTGTCGACGAGCTTCGCGGTGGTTTCCTCGGGGTCGCCGCAGAGGATTTCGCCGTCGCTGCGGGCGGCGGGGGTGAAGATGCGGATGACCTTGGTCGGGGATCCGTTGAGGCCGCACTTCTGGGGGTCGGCGCCGATGTCGGGGGCCTTCCAGACCGTGATCGGGGCCTTCTTGGCGTTCATCTTGCCTTTCAGGGAGGGGAGGCGGGGCTCGTTGATCTCCTTGACGACGGTGATGACGCAGGGCAGGGAGGCGCGGATCGTCTCGTTGCCCTCCTCGAGCATGCGCTCGGCGGTGATGGACGCGGCGTCGATGGCCACGAGCTTGCGGACGTAGGTGATCTGCGGCAGATTGAGATGGGTGGCCACGCCGGGGCCGACTTGGGCGGTGTCGCCGTCGGAGGCCTGTTTGCCGAAGAGGACGAGATCGGCGCCTCCGAGCGTCTTGACGGCCTGGGAGAGGGCGTAGCTGGTGGCCCAGGTGTCGGCGCCGGCGAAGGCGCGGTCGCAAAGCAGGACGCCGCGGTCCGCGCCCATGGAGATCGCCTCGCGCAGGACCGCTTCCGCCTGGGGCGGGCCCATGGTGAGGGCGGTGACCGTGCTGCCGCCGCCGACCATCTCCTTGATGCGCAGCGCCTCTTCGATGGCGTACATGTCGAAGGGGTTGACGATGGAGGCGACGCCTTCGCGAACGAGCGTGTTCGTCTCGGGGTTGATCTTGACGTCGGTCGTGTCGGGGACCTGCTTGATGCAGACGACGATGTTCATCGCGTGGGAGCTCCAGAGGGGTTTTGGGTGCCTCGACCGCCGGCGCGCCGACGGGTGGCAAGGGTTTCGCACTATACACCAAGCCTCCCGCGATTGCAAGAAACGGCGTCGCCCCACCTCCCCGGATCGCCGGACGCGACGTTCCGGGTGACGGCTGGATTGCCCTGTGCACAGGTGTGTTTTGATGTATGCATATTTTTGGAGGTCAAGAGGTTACATGAAAATCTGCGCCTTGTTTTTCCCTTGCCTGGAGTAGCCGTTTTCGCTATGCTGTCCGAATGAAATCCAATTCGCAGTTTCCACTTTGCAGACTGGAGCCATGATGGACACGACAACGAGCGGCGGCGGGAACGGCCTGATTACTTGGCGTTCGCTGTTATTCGGCCTTCTGGGGATTTTCCTCATGTCCGGGCTGGCGGGCTACCACGACAACGTGCTGGGCGGCACGATCATGATCGGCAACCACATGCCGGGCGGGGCCTTTTCGTACTTCATGGTGCTGGGTCTGGGTTGGAACGGGCTCTGGGTGCTGCTCGACCGGGTGCTCAGGTGCGGTGGCCGGCTGCGGGACACGATGGCCCTGTCGATGCGCGAAATGCTCGTCGTGATGGCGACGACGCTGGTGGCGTGCTATCCGCCGACCTCGGGGTTGTTCCGCTATTTCCACCGTCAGATCATGCTGCCTTGGTACTACCTCCTGAACAAACCGGACTGGGCCTCGCACGAGATCCTGACGCGGTTCATGCGTCCGGAGCTGTTCCCGGAGCCGTGGCCCGGGGACGGGGTGACGAGCGATGCGTACGGAAGAGTGTACCAGGCCTTTTTCACGGGCATGGCGAAGGGGGCCTCGACGGTGCCGCTGAAGGATCTGCCGCTGGCGGCCTGGGTGAAGCCGATGGCCGTGTGGGGCCCGCTGGTCTTTCTGCTCGTGTTGAGCATCGTCTCGCTCCAGTTCCTGGTCCAGCGCCAGTGGTCGAAGCACGAGCAGCTCAGCTATCCGGTGGCGCAGGTGGCGGGGAGCTTCTGCGCGATTTCGGGCAATCGCCGCGGCGTGCCGGACGTCTTCCGCAATCCCCTCTTCTGGTGGGGCTTTATGCCGGTCGCGGCGCTGCTGGGGCTCCACTACCTTTCGCTCTGGTTCCCGGAGGACGTGCCGAAGCTCTCCGAGATGATGCCCAGCTTCAAGTCCTGGTATCTCCCGGTCACGACGAAGATCCCGGTTCTGCGCAAGGTGCAGGACGTGTGGAGCATCAACGGCCAGACACTCTTCTTCACGATTCTGGGCCTGGCCTACTTCGTGAGCTCGGAGATCAGCCTGACCATGGGCGTCTCGGTGATCGCCCTGGGGATCTTCGGCTCGGCCTACTACCTGATCACGGGGACGCCGGTTGAGAGCACCTGGCTGCAGTCCAGCCGCGCGGGCGCGTACATCGGCTACACCCTGATCCTCGTCTACACGGGGCGCACCTACTTCAAGACCGTGTTCGCCAAGGCGCTGCTGATCAACCGCGCCCGCCGCTCCGAGAACGTGGAGGAGGACGACGAACGCGTCTCCGTGCTGGCCGCCCGGGTGCTGCTGCTCGCGCTGGCGGGCTTCGTGCTCGCGCTGTCCTGGGTCTTCCAGTCGTGGACGATGGCGGTCTTCTTCAGCCTCCTGCTGATGGCCATGTTCCTCGTGCTCTCGCGCATCGTCTGCGAGACGGGCGTGCCCTTCATCCAGAGCAACTGGATCCCGGGGGACATCCTGCTGCGGCTCTTCGGCCCCGCCGCGATCGGCCCCGCCGCGCTGCCGGCCCTGCTCTGGTGCGGGGGGATTTTCGTGCAGGATCCCCGCGAATCCCTGATGCCGTACGTGGCCACGGGCGTCAAGGCGGCGGAGGACGCGGGGGTGAAACTGCGCCGCCTCTTCTGGATCGTCGTGGCCGCCGTCGCGATCGCCCTCGTCGTCGCGTTCTTCAGTTCGACGTACTACCTCTACAACTTCAATCCCATGTCGGACGGCTACGCCGCGGTCTATCCGCCGCAGGACTACTTCAACCAGGCGGCGCGCAGCTTCAACGCGATGAAGGCCTCGGGGGTGTTCGAGCCGAGCCAGGCCGCCTCGCCGCTGGCTCGGCTGGCGATGGCGCGGGCCAATCCGATGGAGGCGCGTTTCTTCGGGTTCGGGTTCGTGGCGGTGATGGCGATCTCGCTGGTGCGCTTCCGCTTTTCGCGCTTTCCGCTCCACCCCGTGCTGATGCTCATGGCGGGAACCTACACCGCCAACAGCTGCTGGGGCTCCTTCCTCGCCGGGTGGTTCATCAAGACGCTCGTCGTGCGCTTCGGCGGCGGCGGGGTGTACCAGCGTCTGAAGCCGCTGTTCATCGGCCTCGTCGCCGCGGAGCTGTTCATGATCGGCCTCTCGGTCCTCATGGACTTCCTCTACTTCTATCTCCACGACGGAACGCCCTCTCCCGTGAAGTTCTCGATCATGCCCGGCTAGCCGCCTCGTCGGCGCCGCCCTCCCCACGCCCATCCGCCCTCTCCCTCCCATGAGCAAAACCCAATCCCGAGCCATCGATGTCAGAAAGCAGCACCGCATGTCGCCGGGCGAGACGCTCCGACTCTGCGTCAAGGGCGTCCGCCACCGGCTCCTGCGGTCGATGCTGACCTTGGCCGTTGTCGTCCTCGCCGTCGCCTTCTTCATGTTCCTGCTCTCCGAGAGCATGTTTCTGCGCGCCACCGGGCGCGGCGTGGGCGTCGAAGCCGCCCGCGAGCGCATCTCCCAGCAGCGGCTGATGCGGTTTCTGACGCCGGCCACGGAGCCGGTGTCGGTGCGCCGGCTCTCCGCGGCATGGGCGGCGCGCGACGAGGCCCAGCTTGCGGAGTTCGCGGACGTCTCAGGCTTCGGTCGGGCGCGCCTCGACGCCCTCGCCGCCGAGACGGGGCTCGAGACGCGCTACGCCGCGTGGATCGATGCGATCCCGGCAGGCAAGCGCACGGTGCTCGTGCGCAAGGCCATGGGCCGGGCGGCGCTCGATTTCGTCGCCGCCGATCTCGACGGCTTCCGCGCACGGCTCAAGCCGATGGTGGACCTCAAGGTCCCCGGCGGGCTCCCGGCCTTCGAAGCGTTTCTTCAGCGCCTTCCGGCCTGCCGCCGGGAGACCGCCGCGTTCACGGTGGCTTGGAACGCGCAAGTCGCCCGCGCCGCCGCGCTCACGGAGGCGGCGCGCGCCGGCACGCCGGGAGACGACGCCGACTGGATCGTCGACGCCCCCGACGCGGATGCGGAGCGCTGGCGCGCGAGCCTCGCGGCTCTCGGCTTCCGCTTCGACGCCGACGCCCTCGCCCTGATGCGCGGGCAGCTCCGCGCCGCCCGCGAATGCGCCGATGTCTTCAAGGCGCTCAACACGCGCGAGATCCGCGAGGCCTGGATGCGGGAGTTCCAGGAGAGCACGCCCTCCTCCGCCGAGCAGAAGGTGCCGAAGCTGGCGGACGCTCGCGCGGCGAAGCTCTTCACGGGCGTTTTCGACGCAGCCCTGCTGCGGCGCGTCGCGGAGAAGACGCGCTACGAGAGCCGGCTCGCGCGGCTCGAGCGCCGCCTCGCCCAGGTGGTGTCGCAGGAAGACGGCTTCCTTGGACTCAGCGGTCGCCAGATCTTCCTTCTGGCGATCTCCTTCGTCGTCTGCATGGTCGGCATCGCCAACGCGATGCTCATGTCCATCACCGAGCGCTTTCGCGAGATCGCCACAATGAAGTGCCTGGGCGCGACGGACACCTACATCCTGACCCAGTTCATGATGGAGGCCGGGATGCAGGGCTTCTGCGGAGGCCTGCTCGGCGTCGCGATCGGCTTCGCGATCGCCGTCTTGCGCGGCTTCGCCGCCTTCGGCTCGCACTTGGCCGCCTACTGGCCGTGGGCGGACCTCGCGGCCAGCGGCGCCGTGTCGCTCCTGGCCGGGGTGCTGCTCGCGATCCTGGCTTCCGTGCAACCCTCCTGGTCCGCCTCCCGCATGGCGCCCATGGAGGCGATGAGGGTGGAATGATGAAATTCGACGAAGCGAAATACGCCGAAGGCCGCGAGGTCCTCGTCGCCGTCCACGACGTGTGCCGCGTCTTCATGCGCGGCACGGAGGAGGTCCACGCCCTGGCCGGGATCGACCTCAACATCTACCGCGGCGAATACATCTGCGTCATGGGGCCCTCGGGCTCCGGCAAGTCCACCTTCTTCAACATGGTCGGCGGCCTCGACTCCCCCACCGGCGGGCGCGTCTTCATGGACGGCGTGGACATGGCGCAGCTCAACGCCGAGGAGCTGGCCTTCCTGCGCTGCCGCAAGATCGGCTACGTCTTCCAGCAGTTCAACCTCAACACCGTGATGACCGCCCTCGAAAACGTCACGCTGCCCATGGTCTTCGCGGGGGTCCACGCCGACGAGGCGCGCGCCCGCGGCATGGCGCTCCTGGAGCGCGTGGGCCTGGGCGAACGCTGGAACCACCGCCCTAAGGAGATGTCCGGCGGCCAGATGCAGCGCGTCGCCATCGCTCGCTCCCTCGCCAACCACCCCTCGATCCTGCTCTGCGACGAGCCAACGGGCAACCTGGACCTGAAGACCGGCAAGGAAATCCACTGGCTCCTGCACGATTTGAACAAAAAGGACGGCGTCACCGTGATTTGCGCCACTCACGACCACAACATGCTCTCCGTCTCGGATCGCATGGTGTGGATCTCCGACGGGCGGATCGCCCGCGTCGCCGCGCGCGAGGACGTCAAGATCGAGAAAGCCAGCCTGGGGACGGACGATGACGAATAACACACGCTTGCACACGCCGGGGCGCCTGGCCCGGATACTCTTCGCCGCCTCGGCGCTCGCCCTCGCGATCCCGGAGGCCCGCGCCCAGGCGCCCGCCCCCGTCTCGGCGGCGGAGGACTCCGTCTACGCCCGGCTCTACGCCGAGTTCTCCCGCCATCCCAACCGCCTCGCCGGCAGCACGAACCTTGCCGCCTGCTTGACCGCGCTCGAGAGCGAACTGCGCACCGCCGGACTCGAACCGCATCGCCAGACCTTCCGCACCCTCGTCCAGGAGACGGAACACCTCGCGTTCACGTATGCCGGCAAGCCCGTCGAAGGCGCGCTGATGGTCGACAACGGCCCCGCGCCGTTCGTCCTCGACGCCCCTATCGAGGGCCCCGTCGTCTTCGTCGGCAACGGCGCCGTCGAAGCGCTCGACGGAAAGAATCTGAAGGGCGCGATCGCCGTCGTGGACGCGACGCTCCCCGGCGTCCGGCTCCCCGACGTCTTCATGCTCGGCGCCAAGGCCGTCGTCCTCGTCGGCGACGATTCAGCCTCCCAGTGGCGCATGGCGCGCGTCTGCGGCACGACCGTGTCGCTCATCCCGCGGATCTACGTCCCGCGCGAGCAAGCCGCGGCCGCGGGACTGCTCGCGGCGGAGGGTTCGGCCCGGGGCGTCATCGACGCGCGCGCGCTGCTCCAGGATCGCGATGGCGTGAACCTCTGGGTCGAGCTGCCTTCGGCGCCCGGCTGGACCGGCGCCCTCGAGCGCGAGGAGGTCCTCGTGCTTTCCGCGCGCCTCGACACCTACGGCTTCACGCCGGACTACTGCCCGGAGCGGCGCCTGGCCGCCAACGCGGCGCTGTTGGCGGATGTCGCGGTGGCCCTGGCCAAGGGCCCGCCGCTCAACCGGCGTGTCGTCGTCGTCTTCTTCGGCGCGCACTATGCCGGCCAGGACGGCGCCCGGTACTTCTACCATGCCGTGGACATGACGGACGCGAAGGCGAACGCGGCCACGCTCCCCATCCGCGCCGCGCGCTATGCCGAGGAACTGGCGAGCGTCGAGGAGCACCTCGCCTTCGCACGGGAGCGCAACGTGATCGACTCCCGTTCCTCCGTGGCCCGCGAGCTGCGCCAGCGCCTCAAGAAGGAACTTGTCTCCGCCGTGAGCGCCCAGCGCGAACCCATGGGGAACCTGCGCCGCGATCTGGCGGCGTTGCGCAAGGCGCCGGCGGACGAGGCCGCGAAGGCCCGGATCGCCGCGCTTGAGGCGCAAATCGCCGAAGGCGACGCGCAGCGGCTCGCCTGGAACGATCTGCGAGCCCAGATCTTCAAGGGCCTCTTCCGCGCCGGCGACCCCGCCAACGAGGCGCTCTACCGCCAGATGATGGCCGGGGTTGTCGCCGATCTCGAGCGGCGCCGCGCTGAAATCGTCCAGATGATCGCCGACAACCGCACCTGGATGGAGCTGGGCGCCGTGTTCCAGGACCGCGAACTCGTCGCCCACTTCGACTTCGACTTCGCGAACGACCGCGATCCGTGGCTGCTCGCCATGATCAACGCCTCCGGGCTCTACCGCTTCGCCGCGCTCGGTTCCGGCGACTACCTGCGCCACCTCTCCGCGATCGCCCGCGTCTACTACGGGGACGACGCGGCCGGCATCCCGGGCGTCAGCGCCGGCAAGGACTGGACGGCGACGCTCTTCAAGCCCGCCCTCAAGCCCGTCTTCAAGCCCTACTCGCTGTGCACGCCCAACCAGCGCGTCGTGCCCAGCGTCGTCGGCGCGGGCCTCGGCCTCGCCGGCTTCCAGATGATGACCGTCGGCGACTCGCTCGCGCACGATGCGCTCCCCTTCGCCGACGACGTGGACCTCGCGGGCCTGCGTGGCCAGATGCGGGACTTCTGCCGGGCCCTCGGCGACTCTCTCGAGCTGTCGCTTCGCCCGCCCGTCTCGCGTGAGAAGATGGAGGAACGCTTCCTTTACACGGACGAGCGCGGCGCCACACGGGGCGTCAACTTCCTCGGCTACGCCCCAGGCTCCACCGACAGCGAGGGCGTTCCCGACAATTCGATCATGCAGTTCTCGGGAATTTCGATGACGGACATGCTCTGCGGGCAGAGCCACCTGCCTCGGACGCGCATCTTCGCCAACGGCTTCATCTACATGCCGATGGTCAGTCGCAGCGTCGCCGTCTCGGGCTGGAGGTCTCGCGTGATCGGCATCGGCTACGGCCCCGACGGCGCCTTCGAGCGGATCTCCGTCGACGCCGACTCCGCCGGCGTCGTCAGCACCCCCGTCCACCTGTTCTATGCCTACGGCGGCGTCATCTTCAACAGCGGCTACGCCCCGGACCCCCTCGGCGGCACCCTCTACGACCCCAAGACGATCATTGCCGCGAAGGACGCCAAGCACCGCACCGCAGGCTCGTTCCGGATCGCGGACGGTTACTTGGAGTTTTTCGCGGACCGCCCCGATCCGATCAAGCGGATCGGCGGCAACGGCGACATGGTGCTCGGCTCCGTGGACACCGGCAAGCAGACCGTGGACGACGAGACGATCCAGACGGCGATGGGGCGCGGTTTCCCGCTGGAGGCGGGTTCGCTGCTCAACTTCGACGGCATCGCCATGGGCGCGCACGACGCCTTCCTGCTCAACGACGTGCGTCTGCGCACGCTGCGCGAGCGCAACATCGTCCGCGACGACCTCGAAGAGCTGCACGCCGACGCGCGCGAGCACGTCGAGGCCGCCGAGAAGGAGGGGGCGCAGCGCCGGTGGTCGCTGGCCCGCGCGCACCAGATCTTCGCCACCTGCATCGAAAACCGCGTGTACCGCCCGCTGCGCGGCGTCACCGAAGATCTCGTCCAGGCCGTCGTCGTGCTCCTCCTGCTCAACATTCCCTTCGCCTTCGCGATGGAACGCCTGATCTTCGGCTTCACGAGCATCTACAAGCAGCTCCTCGGCTTCTGCGGCTTCTTCGTCGCGACCTTCCTCGTTCTCTTCTTCACGCACCCGGCGTTTTCGCTGGCCTCCGCGCCGATCATCATCTTCCTGGCTTTTGTCATCATCCTCCTTTCCGTCATCACCGCCGCGATCATGATGGGCAAGATCAAGCAGGAGATTCGCGCCATCCAGGGCCTCGCCTCGACGGTGCACGGCATCGAGAGCGACAACTCGACGATGCTCTCCGCCGTGCTCATCGGCATTTCGGGGATGCGCAACCGCCCGCTCAAGACGTTCCTGACCTCCATCACCGTCGTGCTGCTCACCTTCACGATCCTGGTCTTCGCCTCGTTCACCCCGCAGGAGGGCGTCGTCGAGTCCTACCTCGGCCGCGGCGCCGGCGCCAGCCGCATCGAACTCCACCGCCAGTCCTTCCTGGACATCGACAGCTCGCTCGCGAAGTCCGTCGAGATCCTCCAGGGCGAGCAATTCGACGTCTTCCGCCGCGGCGGCGTCTTCCGCGTCCCCACGCGCGGCGGCGACACGGGGACGACGCCCCTGCTGCCCGAGCGCGTCCTCTACCTCCCCCGGACCCAGAAGACGGCCGCGCTCAGCGCCGTCGCCGGCTACGACCCCGGCGAGTTCGTCCGCAACCCCGACCTCGGCAAGGTCGCGCCCGGCTTCGGCCGCGGCGATTTCGCCCACCCCCCGCTCTACCTGCCGAAGCTCCTCGAAGACGAATTGCAGGCCGAGACGGGCGACACGCTGCTGCTCAACGGCCTGTCGTTCACCTATGCCGGCACGTTCGACACCGGAGCGCTCCAGGGACTCTCCACGCTCGACGACCTCCGCGTCGTCCCGCCCGACTTCCAGTCGACGCTGGCCAACCGCGGACGCACGGCGACCGAAGGGGCCGGCGCGGCCTTGTTCGAGGAAATGTCCTCCGGTTCGTTCGAATGGCTCTCTTCGGAGACCATCGCGCTGGCGCGCATCGCCGACCTCCAGGGCCTCCTCCCCGAGGTCAACGCGACGACCTTCCTCGTGCTCTATCCCAAGAGCGACGCCGTCGAACTGGAGCGCGAGGCCCGCAAGCTCGCGACGGTCTTCCAGGGCGCCGTCCACGTCAAGTCCCCCGAAGGCACCCGCCGGATGTTCTTCACGCGCGCCGTCGAAGGCTCGGGCTTCGCCGATGTCGTCGTCCCGCTCCTCCTCGGCGGTCTGATCATCTTCAGCTCGCTGATGGGCTCGATCGTGGACCGCGAACGCGAAATCTTCACCTACTCGGCGCTGGGCCTCTCGCCGCCCAACGTCGGCGCGCTCTTCTTCGCGGAGTCCGCCGTCTACTCGGTCATCGGCGGCATGGGCGGCTACCTGCTCTCGCAGGTCGTGGCGAAGGGGTTCGGCGCCCTCGGACGCCTCGGCCTGATGACCCCCCCGGAGATGAACTTCTCCTCGCTGACCTCGGTGTGCACGATCCTCATCGTCATGGCCGTCGTCATGCTCTCCACGATCTTCCCCGCGCTCCGTGCGAGCCGCTCCGCGAACCCCGGCGTGGCGCGCAAGTGGAAGATGCCCACCCCCGAAGGCGACCAGATGCGCTTCGTCTTCCCCTTCACCGTCTCCGAAGTCGACTTCTCGGGCATCCTCTCGTTCATCCGCGAGCACTTCTCCAACCACAGCGACGCGACGCTCGGCAGCTTCGCCGCCAAGAACGTCAAGCTCTTCCGGCTGCCCGGAGCCAAGGGCGGGCGCGACGCGATCGGCATCGAGGCCGACGTCTCCCTCGCCCCCTTCGACCTCGGCATCTTCCAGAAGTTCAGGATGTACTCCTCGGAGTTCGACATCCCCGGCATCGACGAGGTCGTCGTCGAACTCCGGCGCATCGGCGGCACCCCCACCTCCTGGCGGCGCAGCAACCGGGCGTTCGCGGGCGAACTGCGCCGCCAGTTCCTCCTCTGGCGGTCGCTGCCCGTCGAGACCGTCGAGCACTACCGCACCCAGACGGCCCGGACGCTCGCCGCCTCCGACGCCCCCCAGGCCTGATCGACAAGCTTCCCTACGAGACCCGCAAGCGATGACATTCCTCAGCAAAATCTTCAGGCGCCGCGTCAAGAACGGAGATCCCGAGCTCGAGCAGTTCCGCCAGCTCCTCGAGGTCCCCGACTCCTTCGACGAAGGGTTCAACCTCACCTCCCTCGTCGGCACCCTCTTCGTCGCCCTCGTCATGGTCCCCGGCGCCCTCTACATGGAGCTCGTCGCCGGCATGGGCATCGGCGGCGCCGCCCAGTGGGTGACCGTGCTGCTCTTCGTCGAAGTGGCCAAGCGCGCCAACGCGAAGCTCTCGCGCGCGCAGCTCTTCGTCCTCTTCTACATGTCGGGCATGATCATGGGCCGCAGCTCCGTCGGCTCGCTGCTCTTCTCGCAGTTCCTCGTCCGCTCCGACGCCGCCATCGCCACCGGCATCGCCCCGCTGCTCCCCGCGTGGGTCGCCCCGACGAACCTCGACGCCCTGCCCCGCACGTTCCTCATCAAGCCCTGGCTCCCCGTCATCGGCCTGATCATCTTCCGCGAGATGTTCGGCCGCTTCGACAGCGCGATCCTCGGCTACGGGCTCTTCCGCCTGACTTCCGACATCGAACGCCTGCCCTTTCCGATGGCGCCCATCGGCGCCCAGGGCATCCTCGCCGTCTCCGAGCAGGTCGAAGGCGCCGCCAAGGCCGCCGGCGCCAACGTGCGCTGGCGCATGTTCTGCATTGGCTGCGGCACCGGCATGGTCTTCGGCCTCCTCTACATGGCGCTGCCCACCCTCTCCGGCGCCTTCTTCGGCACGCCGCTGATGATGTTCAAAATCCCCTTCGCCGACTTCACCCCCTACACGAAGGACATCCTCCCCGCCACCGCGACCGGCCTCTCGTTCGACCTCGGCAACGTCGTCCTCGGCATGGCCCTGCCGTTCTTCTCCATGGTCGGCTCCTTCATCGGCCTGATCTTCACCTTCATCATGAATCCGGTGCTGTACAAGACGGGAATGATGCAGACCTGGGAGCGCGGGGACACGACGGTGCTCACCCTCTTCGCCAACAACGTCGACTTCTACTTCAGCTTCCAGATCGGCATCGCGCTGGCCATCGCCTGCTACGGCATCTGGGCCGCCTTCTCGACGATCCGAAAGGGACGGAACTCGGAGGCCGCGGCGTCGCGCCAGGAGCGCGTGGACATCCTCTCCCGCAAGCGCGGCCACCTGCCGGGCTGGACCGTCTTCGCCACCTACGCCCTGACCTGCACCTCCTACATCCTCGTCTCGGGGTGGCTCATCGACTGGCATCCCGGCGTCATGGTCGTGCTCTTCTTCTTCGGCTTCCTCTACACGCCGCTCATCTCCTACGTCACGGCCCGCCTCGAAGGCCTCGCCGGCCAGGTCATCGAAATCCCCTTCATCACCGAGCTCGCCTTCATCCTCTCCGGCTACACCGGCGTCAAGATCTGGTTCCTCCCCATCCCCAAGTCCAACTACGGCACCCAGGTCGTCAACTACAAGCAGGCCGAGCTCCTCGGCTGCAAGTTCGGCTCCATCTGGAAGGCCCAGCTCCTCCTCTACCCGATCATCGTGATCTCCACGATCTGCTTCTCCAGCTTCATCTGGGGCCTCGCCGAGATCCCCTCCGCCGTCTACCCCTACACGATGGAGATCTGGGATCTCAACGCCAAGAACACGATGCTGCTCTACTCGGCCACCCTCGGCGAATACTCCCAGTTCAAGGAGGCCCTCGGCCTCGGCCGATTCCTCTCCGGCTTCGGCGCCGCCGCCGTGCTGATGAGCATCCTCGGCTGGTTCGGCGCCCCCACCATGCTCTTCTTCGGCATGGTCCGCGGCCTCGGCCAGACCACCCCCCACTCCGTCGTCCCCAACTTCATCGGCGCCCTCGTCGGCCGCTTCTACTTCGAACGCAAGTACGGCCGGGAATGGCGCAAGATGATCCCCGTCGTCTCCTCCGGCTTCTTCGTCGGCGCCGGTCTCGTCTCCATCCTCTCCGTCGGCTTCGTCTTCCTCTCCAAGGCCGTCAGCACCGTCACCTACTAGCCCAACGGATCCCCACGCCATGCCCACCAACAGCCAGACCACGGACTCCAACCAGGCCGAACACGCGCCTGGCGCGCCGCTCCACCCCCATGACGGCAAATCCGTCCTCGTCGAAGTCCGCGGCGTCGACAAGGTCTTCACCAAGGGCGACGAAAAGGTCTACGCCCTCCGCGACATCAATCTCGACGTCTACCGCGGCGAGTACCTCTCCATCATGGGCCCTTCCGGCTCCGGCAAGTCCACGCTATTCAACATGATCGGCGCCCTCGACAAGCCCTCCGCCGGCCAGGTCACCGTCGGCG
>CAYVJM010000042.1:0-13060 GCA_964451695.1 uncultured Lentisphaerales bacterium
ATCCTCTACCTGCACAGCGCGGCCGAGCGCGGCAACTCCCTGGAAGACGTCTTCACCAACAGCTACAGTGGGAGGTTGTGGGTCAACTCGTGGATCAACCTGCTCGTGGACGAGACGCAGACCGGCGGGCATCAGGCCGTGCTCATTATCCCGCAGTCCGGTCTCGGTCAGGTTTGGAATTCCAAGAACGCGGGCGACTACTGGAGCGTCGGCAACTACACCAACGCCGCCCAGCCGACGTCAAGCCCGCGGCTGCAACTCGCCGTGGAGATCCTCGACCAGGTGCTCGCAAGCGCCAACGTCGACGCGGAGCGCGTCTACGTCACCGGCCCGTCGATGGGCGGCTACGGGACGTGGGACGCCCTGGCCCGGTACCCGGAGAAGTTCGCGGCGGCCATGCCGCTCTCCGGCGGCGGCAACACGGAAGCGGCGCGCACCGTGTTCAACGGGAAACCGGTCTGGACCTACCATGGTGCGATCGACTCCCTGATCTCCGTGGGCAACACGGACCAACTAACAACGGGTATGCGGGCGACGGGCGGCAGTCCGATTTATTCGAGGCCTGCTGATCAAAATCACGGTGGCTTCGATCTGTTCTACACACCGAGGTATTTCACCGTCAATTCGCCATCAGTCACCGGCGGGACGGGTATGAACGTCTACGACTGGCTCTTCTCGCAGACCTTCGCGACCGGCGGGACTCACATCGACCCAACGTCTGCCGTGGTTGTCGCGATGGACGCGCTGGGGTGGGCTCGCAATTTGTCCGGACCGCTTGCCGATGGTTCCGGCACGATCTGGTACAACCGCGGCTATCCTTCAGCCAAGTCAGGTGGCGGCATCACGCTGATGGTGGACACCAACGGCGCTGAGACATCGTTTTCAATGGCATACGTTTCAGGGAACATCAATGCTTTCCCGAAGCCGACGGTGAGTCTCTTCAGCGATTATATTAAGCACGCATTCCCCACTGCCGCGCTTGCGGAGACCTACGGCGTGGGTTCCGACGCTGGCTATGCAGCGCCGATGATCTACACCATTGGCGGTCTGAATGATCGCACCCGGTACACCTTTGAGATCGTCTCGGCCCCAGAAGGGTATTTGTCGGGCTTCGAGGTTTCGGGCCGCGAGGTCGTTTCCGGGGTACGAACAAACAGTTACGCCGGGCCTCTGGTGCTGGCCAATGTCCGACCGCTGAATGGCACGATCACCCTTAAACATTGGTGGGTGAGCGGGTTTACCGCGCCGTTCACGGCGTTCCGGATTCTGCGGACGGCGCCAGTGCCTCCCGAAACGGTTGTCATCCTCAAGACACATACTGAAGGGGGTGGAGAGCCCCGTCCGACAATCGGAATCCCTGTCACGTTCAATCTGCCCCAAACAGGTTACACGACATTGGTCATTGAGGATTCAGAAGGACGCCGCGTTCGCAATCTTATCGCGGAAACCTGTTTTCCCGCAGGCGAAAACACCCTGATTTGGGATGGCTATAACGATGACGGGCAGCTTGTCGAGCCAGGCGACTACCGCGTGCGCGGCCTTCGCCACGATGGCCTGCGTCTCTATTACGAATTCAGTTTCAACTCAGCGGGCAATCCGGCTTGGTCCACGAAGGATCGTTCTGGGGCTTGGATGGCCGATCACTCCCTTCCCGCCGCAGCCGTGTTTCTTCGTAACGGACTGTCACCCTACGGGAGCGGTCAGCCGCAGGTGATGCTCGGTGGCATCGTCGCCGAATGCGGTGACCCCACGATTTTCGCGGGAGAGACCGGGCAGAAGCTCTACGGCAATCACTTCTTCGGTTGGGACGGTTGTGCCGCCGCCGCCTGCGACATTGCGGAGCAGGGGCAGCCCGACATCTTCATGTACCTGCTGATGGGGTACCGAACCAACACGCTGCGCCTGCGCGGCATCCGCCGCAACGGGACGGGCGTGGAGATCGCCGATATACTGACGCAAAACGAGATGCCTCGTGAGCCCGCCAACATCGGCCTCTCGTTGGCCGTCCGAAACGGCCTGGCGGCCATCAGTGTTCCGGTGGACAATGAGATCGTCTTCGTCGACCTCCAGACCCAGATGAAGCTCGGCAGCACCCCACTCCCCTCCCCTCGCGGTCTCTGCTTCAACACCGCCGGACAGTTGTTCGCCATCTCCGGCACAACCATCGTCCGTCTCGATCTCGGCATGGAGGCAGGCGTTCCCTTCGTTCAGCAGACCCAGACGATCGTGGCCGGTTCTCTCGAAGCGCCGTACGCGCTGACGCTCGACGCCTCAGGAAACCTCTATGTCACCGACCAGGGCACGAGCCATCAAGTCAAGGTGTTCTCGGCGAGTGGTTCGCTCCTTCGCACCATTGGCAATCCCGGCGGACTCCAAGTCGGCCATTACGACGAAAACCGAATGCAGAATCCCGAAGGCCTCGCCCTCGACAGCCGCGGCCAGCTCTGGGTCTGCGAGTATGATGCGTGGCCCAAGCGCGTCTCGGTTTGGAACGCAACGACGGGCGAGCTCGTGAAGGGGCTTTACGGTCCCCCGCATTACGGCGGCGGTGGAACGATTGATCCCGATGACCCCACGCGGCTCTTCTTTGCGCAGTACGGCAACGTGACCCAGTGGCGGCTGGACTGGAGCAAAGGCGAGGCGAAGCTCGAGAACATCTGCGTTCGCCGGCAGATCATGGGCACCCCCGAAGAAATTGATCGCTGGCACCAACGTATCCCGGAGCGTCCGATGACCATCGGAGGTCGCACCTACCTCGTTCCCACCTTTTCCGGATTTCTGCGCTACAACGACAACACCCCGATTTGCCTCCTCGGCGACGACGGCGTCGCCTGGCCTGTTGCCTTCGTCGGCACGTTGCGCCGATGGGCGCCCGATGGCGTCAGGGCCTTGCCGGAGGTTATCGACATGTACCCGCAAGATCCCAACCTCTCTTGGCTCGACAACTACAACGACACCGTCGTGGCGTGGGCCGACAGTAATTTCGACCACAAGATCCAGCCCGAGGAGTTCACGTTCCGTTCGTTCCCCGAATTGACGGTCACGACGGAGGACGGCCAGACGCGACGCCTCAATCGCAAGGAGATGGTTTACTGCCTCCCGGATCTCTCCGCCGTCTTCGGATGGCATATTCGAATCGATGCGCCTTCGTTTGACACAAACGGGGTGCCGCATTACAACCTCGGAACCATGCGCGCCCAAGTTCCTCCGCGTCCCGAGTACGGCGGCTCCGAAGAAGGCCGCAGAGGATTTCTGACGCCTGACGGGCAGTATCTGCTCGACGCCTTCCACGCCGTCGACGCGGAAGGCGAGACACGCTGGCGCTATCCCGTTCTGGATCCGGCTAACCGCCCGCAGAAAGGCGGGGAAGTCAACGAACCCACCCGATTGCTGGGTCCCGTCGTCCAAGCGCCCACGGGCGAAGCCGGCAACTGGTACGCCGTCAACGGCGAACGCGGCAACATCTTCCTGATGACCACCGACGGCCTCTACATCCAGACGCTCGCCGGGCACATGTCCGCCACGCCGCTGCTCAGATACCCCGCCGCGACGCGAGGGATGCTGATCGACTCGCCCGAGTCGCACATCAGCTTCGAGGACGAGCATTTCCATCCCACCATCACGCAGACACGAGACGGCAATGTCTACCTCGTCGCTGGCAAAGAGCACTCCTCGATCTTCCGCGTGGAAGGCTTCAACGGGATTCGCCGCATCGCCCCGACAACGATGCACATCGATGCCGAGACCCTCGCCAAGCTCCCCCCGAAAGTCGTTGAGGAAGAGTCGAATCCCTACGGGGACAACCTGCCCGTGGCCATTGGACAGACTGCTCCGGTTCTCGACGGCCTTCTCAACGAGTGGCCCGACACGATGGCCTGGGTCAACTTCGATGGTCGGGCCTCGGCCGCGTTGCGCGTCGTTGGCGACACGCTCTATCTGGCCTATCGCACAGGCGATCCCGACGCCATCAAGAACGATGCGGCCGATCCCCGGTTTCTCTTCAAGTACGGTGGCGCGTTCGACCTCCAGATCCGCCCCGACAATCTTTCGGCCGGGTCTCGTCTGCTCTTGGCTCAGGACCGCCGCTTGCTGATTGCGGACGTGCGCGGCAAGATGACCGCGATGTTGTACTATCCCGACACGCCGAGCGTGCCTGACAACCAGAAAGTCGTCTTCGAGAGTCCAATCGGGCGCGTCTTGTTCAATCAGGTTGAAGACGTCAGTAGCGCCGTGGGCGTCGCGGGGGTAAATGGCAACTTCGAGGTTTCCATCCCACTGGCGATGTTGGGCATCGACAGTACGCCTGACAACGGACAGAAGGCCCGTGGCGACATCGGCCTGATTCGCGGCGACGGTACGCGCAACATTCAGCGCCTCTGCTGGCACAACCGCGACACGTTACTCGTTTCTGACATCCCCTCCGAAGCCCGCCTCGTCCCCGCCAATTGGGGGTATTTCCATTTTTTGACTGAATAAGACGCTGACAAATAGTCTATACCGCACATCAATCATCCTGTGAAACGACAATACCCATTTTCCTTGTCCACCTTGCTCCTCACGGCCGCCGCCGCCTCGCTTGATGGTGTAGCCTTTGCGGCTGACACGCCGAAACCTGCTCCGCTCACCGTCTCCCAGAATGACCCAGGTTTCGCCGTCGCCGTCGACCTCGCGAAGCCACAGCTTGTCACCGTGGTGATCGAGGACGCCGAAGGCAAGCGCGTTCGCAACTTGGTCGGCGAAACAAAAATGCCGGCTGGCAGGAACCGCATTACGTGGGATGGGTATGATGACGGGACAACGGAGTCTGATGGGACCTTAACGCGACATCGTGTGTCGCCCGGAAAATACACGGCCCGTGGCCTTGTTCACGACGGGATCAAGACGTTCTACGAGTTTACGGTTTATGGCGGCGGGCGAACTCCCTGGCCGACAGAGGACAATACCGGTGCATGGATGGCCGACCATACATCACCCATGGGCGCGACGTTCATTCCGTCCGGTTCTCCTTACGGCGATGGCAAGCCTCAGGTGCTCCTAGTGGCTCCAGTAGCCGAATGCGGTGCGCCCCTGGTCTGGGTTGGCACGAACGGCGAAACGCTTCAACGTCGCCCGCTCTGGGGTTGGGGCGGTGGACACGCAGCGGCCACTGACTTTGGCCCTCAGCGTGATCCGCGATTCTATGCGTATGTTCTGAGTGCCAGCGCCAACAGCACCAATCCGATCTGCTTGCGAGGACTGTCGATCAATAAGGACAGCGTCGGTAAGAGTTTCTTCGATGTCACTCGGGTGGGTCCTGTGGTTCTCTCGTATGTTCCCACGAATATCGTGCCCAAAGATCTGATGCGCCAGTCGGGTATCACGCTCTCAGTGAGAGATGGACTCGTGGCTTTCACGGTGCCAAGCGATAATGTGGTTGTCCTTGGCGACATTAAGACGGGCACGGTCCTCGGCACACTCGACATCCCTGCCGCCAAAGGCGTTCTTGTGCTGTCGCACGACAGCTTGCTGGTCAGCACGTCGGGTGTTGTGAAGCGGTTTGCGCTGAAGTGGACGGCGGGCAAGCCGATGCTTGGCGCCGGCACGGTGGTCCTCTCCGGATTTGAGGATCCACGCACGCTTCAGACGGATCCCAAACACAGCCGACTTTATGTGGCCGACTGGGGGAAAAGCAACCAGATCAAAGTCTACGACCCGAAGACCTATAAACGGCTTCTGGTTATTGGGCAGCCCGGGGGGCCTCAGGTCGGCGTCTACAACGAGCTTCAGATGCAGTGCCCCAACGGATTGGCGATTGATGATGTGGGGCAGTTGTGGGTCGCCGAGGCCGACTGGATGCCCAAGCGCATCAGCGTTTGGGACACGGCCACAGGGGCGCTCAAGCGTTCGCACTACGGGCCTCCCCACTACGGCGGCGGCGGCACCCTCGATCCATCCGACAAGACGCGGCTTTTCCACGGCGAGTTTAGCTGCACGCTCGAGTTCAAGCTCGATTGGAAGACCGGCACCGCCAAGTTGGTTGCCATCCCGGTGCGACAAGAGGTGCAGAAGATTGGCTACACCATGGAGCTCGGGTATGGCCCCGAAGTGCCGTGGCATGTCAACGGGCGGACTTATCTGAGCCTCGGCTATCAAACCGCTCATCGATCCAACAACTCGAACGGCCTGTGGCTTTACGATGACGCCAAGAAGACCGCCATGCCCGTCAGCCACGTCGGCTCCTTTATGCCTTGGCTCAAACAGGACGAGAAGCTCAACGAGGAACGATACAAAGAGATCAAGAAAGAGCTTGGAGTCAATCAATTCGAGCCCTATTTCGCTCCGTTGACCTGCTGGACCGATGGCAATGGCGATGGTTGGCTGTCGCGCAATGAACTGAAGTTCCGCCTCTTCCCCGAGCACGATGGCAAGGTCATGCGCAATAGCACCCAGGTCTGCCCCCTTTCCGGCTTCTTCTTCTTCGCCCCACTGGCCGACCTCTCGCTCTGCGGGAGTTGGAACATCTGGATTCCGCCACCAACTTTCCGTCCCGATGGTGTGCCGGTCTACGACCTCTCCAAGGCCAAGTTCATGCTTCCGCCTAGCAACGAACAGTGCGGGCAGTCGGATGGATATTCCGGCCACCTTACCGAGGACGGCTTCTGGTTGCAATGGTTCAGAGGCTACAAAGACGGCAAGCTTGTCTGGACCTATCCCGTCGACTACACCCAAGGGATGCCGCCACGGTTCCCCGGGCAGGTTGTCGAGCCTGCTCGTTTGATGGGCCCGTACTTCAAGATGAAGCAGGGTGAAGCGGGAGTCCTCGGTGTCATCAACGGCGAACGCGGCAACATGTACATCATGACCAGCGACGGCCTGATCGTGCAGACCATTGGTGGACACCGTGCCACGGCCGAGTTGTTCCGTTTCCCGAAAGCCGAACGCGGCATGGACGTCAGTGGCATCAGCTTCGATGACGAGCACTTCCACCCGACCGTCACGCACACCGTCGATGACGAGGTGTACATGGTCGCGGGCAAGGAGAGCACATCGATCTTTCGCCTCGATGGATTGCAGGGTGTCCGGCGCCGCCAGTTCGGCGAGATCGCCGTGACCGAGCGGGATCTTGCCGCCATCCCCGAACAGCAGGTGTTCCCGGGACGCAAGGCGGGGCGCAACGAGTCAGTCATTGTCATTCCCAAAAAACCGTTGGTGGTGGATGGAAGACTGGATGATTGGGGCGGGGCCACGTGGAACGAGATCGGTGATGTCGGTTCCGGTGCGCTAGCGATCCGCGATGGAAAGCTTTACGCGGCGTGGAAGACCGGGAATCCGAAGGTGCTGGCCAACGGCGCCTCCGATCCGGAGTTCGCCTTCAAGCGCGGCGGGGCCGTCGACCTGATGCTCGGCAAGGAGAACCGCTGGGGACCCAAGTCCGGCGTCAATTCGCTGAATGCGATGCCGGGAGACCAGCGCTTGCTGCTCTGTCAAGTCGGAGGTCGCAACCTCGTGGTGCTGTTCCGTCAGACCGCTTGGGGAAAACATCTCGGGAAGCCGCAACTCTACGAATCGCCCATCGGCCAGGTCCAGTTCGAGGACGTCGCGATCATCACCGGCCAGGTCCAAATGGCCCAGGCCGACGGCAACGTCGAGATGTCCGTGCCGCTTGAACTCCTCGACTTCCCCAACTTCAACGGCAACGCCGGCGAGAAGTTGCTCGGCGACATGGGCATCCTGCGTGGTTCCGGCGCGCAGACCACGCTGCGCACCTACTGGAACAACCCGTACACCGCGATGGTCAGCGACATTCCGACCGAAGCCAAGCTGGAGCCCGCCAACTGGGGCAATCTGGAAATTCAGGAGGACAAGTAACTCGACCGGAAGCTTGAACCCAAATCCGGCAGTTAAGACTGCTGCGAAACACGCAATTCAATTTGGCTTTAAAGAGGGGTGGGTTTTGTAGACGCGGCGCCCTCGCCGCGTTCATGATGGGGAGAAACGCGGCGAGGACGCCGCGTCTACCGGAAGAAACGATCCAAAAGAAACGATCCTATGAAAATAAAACGCCGAATCCTGTTGCCTTCACTGCTTCTCGTCGCCACGACCGTCGTCTCGCTCCGCGGTGGAACGTTTACCGATGAGTCCTATACCGACCCCGCGCTCGGAACCATGCACTATCGCGTCTACCTGCCGGATCAATACAAGAGCAAAGGCGCTCCCGTCCCGGTCATTCTCTACCTGCACAGCGCAGCCGAACGCGGCGATACCGTCGAGGCGGTTTTTGCGAATAATGGCTGGACCAATACGTGGGTGACGAAGCTTGTAGATGAAACCCAAAACGGCAAACACCAAGCCGTGCTCGTCATTCCCGAGTCGGGCTCTTGGCAGGTTTGGAACAGCATGACTGCGGGCGATAACTGGGGCGTGGGCGACTACACCGACGAAACACAGAAGCCGATCAGTCCACGCTTGCAGTTGGCCGTGGATATTTTGGATCGCGTGATTGCAACACACAACATCGACAAGAACCGCGTCTATCTTACAGGCGCATCAATGGGCGGCTATGGAACTTGGGATGCATTGGCGCGATTTCCCAAGAAATTTGCTGCCGCCATGCCGCTCGCGGGAGCGGGCAATCTCGACGCCGCGCGGAAAGTCTTCAACGGTAAACCGATTTGGATTTTCCACGGTGCGGAAGACACGCTCATCCCCACGCGGAATTCCGACGACCTCGCCGCCGCCATGCGGGCCACGGGCGGACGTCCGATCTACTCGCGAGTCGCGGGCCAAGGCCATGGCGGCTTCGATCTGTTCTACACGCCAGGCTACTTCACGGTGGATTCGCCCTCCGCCCCCGGCGGGAAGGGAAAGGACGTCTATGAATGGCTGTTTTCGCAGACGTTCGCGTCCGAGGGAACCGTCATCCACCCATCGGCGCCCGTCGTCGTGGAGATGAGCGCCATCGACTGGGCACGGAATATTTCGGGCGATCTCGCGGATGGATCGGGCGCGATCTGGTATAATCGCGGCTATCCGAGCCACAAGCACGGGGGCGGCATCGTCGCCATGGTCGACACGAACGGTGTCGAGACGAGCCTGTCGATGTCGTTTGTGTCCGGCGAGGTGGACCGCTTTAACAAGACACCGGTGGAGCAGTATGGCGCCATGATCAAGAGCAAGTTCCCAGCGGCGGCGATCGCCGAAGGCATCGGGACGTCGAGCGACGCCAACGCGCCTTTGGTCTGGAGCCTTGGAGGTTTTGACGATCGCGCGAAGTACGCCTTCGAGATCATCAGCTGCCGCGACGGCGAAGGCGCGGATCGCTCGGCGTTCGAGGTGTCGGGAGCCAACACCGTGAAGGGAGTCGCCAATTCGTCCGGAAATTTTCAAACGCCCCTGGTGTTAGCCGATGTACGGTCGCTGAACGGGAAGCTGACGCTCAAGCATTGGAGCGCCGACGCCGGGGGGGCATCGAGTTTCGTGGCATTCCGGATCCTGCGTTTTCCGCCGAGCCGGTGATGGGCGAGGAAACCACCATGCCCGTACGCCGCCACATCGTCTTTCTCGGAGACTCCATCGTCGATGGACACACGTCGCTGCTCCTGCTCGCACACGCCCTCCGCCAACGCGAAAGCGCGCCGCCCGTGCTGGTGAACGCGGGCGTGGGCGGCAATACGCTGCGGCAGATGCGCGAACGCGCGGCGCGCGACGTGTTGCCGCACGCCCCGGACACGGTCTGCATCAGCGCTGGCGTCAACGACGCGCACCAAGGCGTCGCGCCCGAGTCCTTCGAAGCGGATCTCGTCGCGCTGATCGGATTTCTCCGGGAACACCGGATCGAGCCGGTGCTGGCGACGCCGACCCCGCTGGCCGAAGACCGGCCGCCCGAGGTGCGCGAGCGACTGCGGACGTTTGTCGAGATCGTCAAGGTCGTCGGCACGCGATGCGGCATCCCCGTGGCACGTTGCCACGAAACCCTCGCCAGTCTCGCCGCCGCGGGCGAGACCGTGCTCGGGAACGACGGCATTCATCCAAACTTTGCGGGGCACCGGGGTGTCGCGCGCGCCATGGGCGAGGCGCTTGGCTTCGGATCGATGGACATGGCCCGCGACCTCGACGCGCTCCATCTCGACGCGATGCCCGGCATCGTGAACCGCTGGCGGATGTGTTCGTGGACCGACGAGGGCGCCGGCATGGACGACGAGGACCGCGGGGTGCCATTGACTCTTCCCGCGGCGGGCGTCCACTCCGGCGAGTGGCTCGAACAGGAGCGCCAGCGCGGGTTCGCGGTGGAGCTGCCCAAAACGCTGGGGCTGAACGCCTCGCAGTTCTTCGGCGTCGCAACGATCCGACGAGAACACGCCGGACAGGCCTTCGTGAACACGGGGGCCGGACTCCAGGAGGTCTGGTTGAACGGCACGTCGATCTGGCGCTCGAACGGCGAATGGACCGGATGGCACGCCGGCAAGGAACGCATCCCCGTGGACTTCCCCGCTGGTGAGAGCCTGCTGTCCATCCGATGCAAAGACTCGTTCTTTCTGAGCGTGACCGACGACAACGCATGGTGAAGGGCTTCTGCCCGATAGAGAACACAGAATGGAAAAGCCGATGAACTTGACAGGACGGCAATTTGCCGACAGAGTTGTTTCGCTTTGGAATTCCCCGCCTCCCGGCGAGACGGTGGACCGGTTCGTCGCCGGCGATCCCGACCAAACGGTCCGCGGCATCGCCTCGACATTCATCGCCTCGATGGATTGCCTGCGCGAGGCGGTCCGGCGCGACGTGAATCTGATCATCACGCACGAACCCTCGTTTTTCAACCATCTGGACGACCTGGCGTTCAACGCGGGGGACCCCGTTGCGAAGGCCAAGCTCGACTACGTGAACGAGCACGGGCTCATGCTCTACCGCTTCCACGACCTCATGCATCGCGTCCGGCCGGACCTGATCCACGAAGGCGTGAGGCTGCGGTGCGGCTGGCCGCCGCCGGCGCGCGACGAACGCGGCATCAACATCGTGCGCACGGTCGCGCACCCCCTCGCCGAACTGGCCGCATTCCTGCGCGACCGCACGGGCGGTCGCGTCGTGCGCTACATCGGAGACCCGAACCAGCCCTGCGGAACGCTCGCGCTGTGCCTCGGCTCCCCCTGCTACGACACGCAGCTTCGCGCGTTCGCGAATCCGGAAGTCGATGTCGTCGTGATCGGCGAGTGCTCGGAATGGGCCGCCGGGGAATATGTGCGAGACGCTGGCGCGTGCGGCCGGCGCCTCGGCATGGTGCTGCTCGGCCACCGCAACTCCGAAGAGGCCGGCATGGCCTGGATCGCCCGCGAACTCGCGCAACGCCTCGGCGTCGAAATCGCCCACCTCGTCGTCGAGGATCCCCTTCGCAGTTGCACCTGAAAATATGATAACGAAATCCTTTCTTCCAGCATCCCTCGTTTTCGGCATCGCGCTTCCCCTCCTGGGAGGCGGAACGACGGACCTCGCGGCCTTGAGCGATCCGGCCAGCCTTCTGACGCATCCGTTCTGGTCTTCGGGCACGGTCGTGCGCGAAAGCGTCCTCTTCGTGAAGCAGGACGGCGGGGCGACTGCCACGGCGAAGCTCTTCTTCGTCCCGGACGAGATCCTGGCCGTGCACAGCGCCACCGGAGAACGCATCTTCAAAACCGGAGTCGACTTCGTCTGGAAACGGGGAAGTCGCGAACTGGCGTTGACCCCCGCCTCCGGCATCCCGTCGCAGACGCTCGCCGACATGTTTCCCAAGGACGCCCCGAATAACGTGCCGATGATGCCGAAGCGCGCCCCGGAAGGTCTCGGCCCGTACATGAAGTGGGCGGAGGGCCATGTCTTCCACGATCTTCAGGTCGAGGTCACCTACCGCCACAAGGACAAATGGCCCGCGCCCGTCCCCGCATCGGGCGTGAGCCTGCTGCCGCGCACCCTGGCTTTGCTGAAAGCCAAGAAGGCGCTCAAGCTGGTCGTCCTCGGCGACAGCATCTCCGCAGGCTACAACGCCTCGGGCATGACGCAGGTCGCGCCCGGCACCCCACCCTATCCGACGCTGGTCGCCTCTGGACTTGAGCGCGTCTTCGGATCTCCGGTGACGCTGGCCAACCTGTCCGTCGGCGGCATGGGCGTGGTGTGGGGCGTGAAGCGCGCGCCGGCGGTGGCCGAAGAAAAGCCGGATCTTGTCGTGATTGCCTTTGGCATGAACGACACCTCGATGCCGTGCACCGAATGGGCTGGCGAGATCGAGAAACTCGTCGCTGCCGTGCGACAAGGCGCGCCGGAAGCCGAGTTCATCTTGGTCTCGCCGATGTGCGGCAACCCGCAGTGGGAGAAGATGCGCGACGAAGCCTTTTTGGATTTCCGTTCAACTCTCGGGGCGCTCAAGGGGCCGGGCATTGCGGTAGCCGACGTGACCTCGGTCTGGCTGGAGCTGGCCAAACGCAAGCCGTATTGGGATTACACGGGCAACGGCCTCAACCATCCCAACGACTTCGGCCATCGCCTCTACGCCCAGGTCATCCTCGCGCTGTTCGCGAAACCGAAGTAGGGAGAAACAGGGGCTCCACGCATCCTGGTAGCTGCGGCGCCTCAAGCCCCAGAGCGTTCATGTAGCTGCGGCGTCTCGCCGCAGAGTACACGCGGCGAGGGCGCCGCGTCCACGGTTGCGCATTCCCGTAGCTGCGGCGCCTCGCCGCAGTCCACACGCGCCAAAAACGCCGCGTCCACAGTTGCGCATCCTCGTAGCTGCGGCGCCTCGCCGCAGTCCACACGCGCCAGAGACGCCGCGCCCACAGTAGCGCATTCCCGTAGCTGCGGCGCCTCGCCGCAGAACATACGCGCCAGAAACGCCGCGTCCACAGTCGCGCATCCTCGTAGCTGCGGCGTCTCGCCGCAGTCCACACGCGCCAAAAACGCCGCGTCCACAGTTGCGCATTCCCGTAGCTGCGGCGTCTCGCCGCAGAGTTCACGCGGCGAGGGCGCCGCGTCCACAGTCGCGCATTCCCGTAGCTGCAACGCCTCGCCGCAGAGTTCACGCGGCGAGGGCGCCGCGTCCACAGTCGCGCATTCCCGT
>CAYVJM010000043.1:0-13014 GCA_964451695.1 uncultured Lentisphaerales bacterium
CGTCGCGGAACGATCCGCGCGAGGGCTTCGTCTCGCCGACGACGGCGAACGGCCCGGTCTCCGCGAGCGCGCGTTCGACGCGGTAGCGCGAGGCGGCGACGCCGTCGGTGCGCCAGGCGACGATGGCTTCGCGCAGGCCCATGTCGGAGACCGCGACGCCAGCGGGGGTGGCGGGAGGGGCGGTGCGAAGTTCGGGAGTGGACGGGGCGGACCGCTCGGCGGCGGACGCGCGCGGCGGGGCGAAGCTACGCTGCTTCGCCCAGGTCTGGTAGAGGCCGGCCATCAGCTCGTGGACGAGGGCGCGGCCGTGCGCGGACAAGGGAGTACTGGCGCTCGCGGCCATCTCGGCGAGGTCGGCGCTCCAGATGATCTGGCCGGTGCCGCAGTCGATGAGGCGGATCGCGACGCCCGCAACGGCGTACGTCTTGCCGCCCTTCGCCTGGGTGGCGTATTCGTCGACGGTGCCGATGACGACGCCGTCGGCGCCGAGCATCTTGGCCACTTCGACGGCGCGGGATTCGGAGAGACCGGCGAGGGAGAGTTCCGTTTCGCTGAGCACGCCGGCCATCTGGCCGCGCTCCACGAGCGTGTACTTGCGGGTTCGGAGGATCTCGGTGACGACCATGTCGGAGACGGAGGCGCCGATCAACTCCGTCGGGCCCTTGAAGGGGAGGACGGCGATCTTGGCGATGTCCGAGCGCCCCGGGGAGACGTAGACGCTGGCATTCGAGTCCACATCGGCGAAATACGGGTCGAGACCGGTCGAGGCGCAGCCCGCCACGATCAGCGCCGCGGCGGCCAGCGAACCGACAACGCCTGGGACCGGACGGCATCGCGCCCTCGCCCGGCAGGCCAGATTGACACCCCAAACGCTTTCCCCGTCCATCACGTGCCTCCCTTCGTCGATTCCGGGGCGCGCCTTGCGGCACCCGCCTTGCGGCCCCGTGCGAGCTGCCTTGCTAGTTGTCCAACTGCCGGGAAGAATACTCTGTGCGCCCGCGCGATGTCAACTGGCGAGATGCCGCCATTCGCGGTTTGCCTTGGCGGGCTGGGCTGTGCTATCATTCGCCCGGTTTTCATGGAGTTTTCCGGACTATGGCGTTGAAGGATGAAATCGAGGAGGAAAAGGGGGCCGAGCGGCCTCCTTCGGCGGTCTGGATGTTCGTGTCGGTTCCCGTGCTGGCCGTCGCGATCGTCCTCTTCCTCGGGCTGGTCTCGTACGACGCCTCGGACATCGGCCGGGTCGTGGCGCCGCCGAACGCGCGCCCCGTGAACTGGATGGGCGGGTTCGGGGCGTGGAGTTCGCACGGTCTGTTCATGCTTTTCGGCCTCTGCGCCTTCTGCGTGCCGATCTGGATGTTCGTGGCGGGCGCGATGCTGCTGTCGCGGTTGCGGCTGGGCTGGCGCGCCCTGTGGATGGCGCTGGCGACGCTCGGCCTGAGCGCGCTGGTGCAGTTTGCGCGCGCGCAGGCGTTGCTGGAGGGGGGGCGGCTGAATCTGGCGCCCAACGCCGGCGGCGGGATCGGCTACCTGCTCAACGATCTGACCTTCGCGCAGTGGATCGGCACGCCGGGGACGGCGGTCCTCTACACGGCGGTCGTCCTGGCCTGCCTCGTCATGATCGTCGGTCCCATGAACCTGATGGAGTATTTCTTCACGTTGCGCGTCCGCGAGCGCGAGGTGAGCCGCCGGGCCGAGGAATTCGAGGAGGGCGAGAGCCCGGCCGAGGCGCGCCGGCGCGCCCGGGAGGAGGCGCGCGCGCAGGAGCGGGCCGCGAAGGCGGCCGCGGCCGAGGCGAAGCGCGAGGAGCGCGAGCGCGTCCGCGCGGCGCGGGAGGCGGAGAAGGCGGCCCGCCTGGCCGAACGCAAGGTCAAGACGCGGAAGTTCTGGCGGGACGACGGCGGCGAGGGCGAGGACAACGAGATTTTCGCCGAGGGGTCGGAGGCAGGCGCCGCGACCTCGGACGGCGAAGAGGGTGATGGCGGGGAGGACGACGCGCCGGCCCGGCCGGTGTCCCCTGCGGCGGCGAAAACGGCGGCACGCGACGCGGCGGCGGCGCGCCAGGATCCGGCGCACAAGCCGGCGCCCGTCACGTCGTTCGTGCCCAACGAGGTCGCCTTCAAGCTGCCCACGACGCGACTGCTCCGCCCGCCTCCGGAAGTCACCGGCGAAGGCAACCAGGCGGAGATCGACGAGCGCAAGGAGACCATCATCGGCACGCTCGCCGAGTTCGGGATCAACGTGCAGGTGCCCGGCGTCGTCAGCGGCCCCGTCATCACCTGCTACGAAATCAAGCCGCCGCCGGGCGTGAAGGTAGACCGGATCTCCTCCTTTTCCAACGACCTGCAGATGGCCCTCCAGGCCAAGAGCCTGCGCATCCTCTCGCCCATTCCCGGCAAGAACGTGATGGGCATCGAAATCCCCAACGCGAACCGCCGCTCCGTGTTCATCCGCGAAGTCGCCGACAGCCCGGCGTGGCGGACGGCCGCGCAGCGGTGCGCGCTGCCCATGCTCCTGGGGCTCGACGTGAGCGGGGATCCCGTCATCGCGGACCTCGCCAAGATGCCCCACATCCTCATCGCCGGCACGACCGGCTCCGGCAAGAGCGTCTGCCTCAACTCCATCCTCGCGGGTCTGCTGCTCACGCGCACGCCCGACGACGTGCGCCTGCTGATGGTCGATCCGAAGATGGTCGAGTTCACGCCGTACACCGACCTGCCGCACCTCGTCGTGCCCATCATCACCGCGCCCAAGAAGGTCGCCGCCGCGCTCAAGTGGGCGATCGAGGAGATGCGCCGCCGCCTGGAGATGTTCCGCTACGTCGGCGTCCGCAACATCGTCGGCTTCAACTCCCGCGAACGCGCCAAGCAGGCGAGCTTCTTCCCGGACGGCACCGACAACCCGGAGGTGGCGCTGCCCGAGAAGCTCCCCTACATCGTGATCGTCATCGACGAGATGGCCGATCTCATGCTCGCCGCCCAGGCCGAGGTCGAGCCGCGCATCGTCAGCCTCGCGCAGCTATCCCGCGCCGTCGGCATCCACATGATCCTCGCCACCCAGCGCCCCTCCGTCAACGTCATCACCGGTCTCATCAAGGCAAACTTCCCCGCCCGCGTCGCCTTCAAGGTCTCCCAGCGCGTCGACAGCCAGACGATCCTCGACTCCAAGGGCGCCGAGCACCTGATCGGCTCCGGCGACATGCTCTTCAGCAACCCCAACGGCACGCTCACCCGCGCCCAGGGCACCTGGATCGAGGAAAGCGAAGTCGTCGAACTCGTCGGCTGGTACCGCAAGCAGGGCGACCCCGTCTACGTCGACGACATCAAGAACAAGCTCGACCGCATGGTCGTCAAGCCCGAGAAGGACGAGTTCGACGAGGAGGACGGGGACGCGGGCGGCGAAGAGGGCGCCGAGGAAGGCGCCGAGGCCGAACTGCTCCGCCGCGCGCTCGAATGCATCGTCACCACCCGCCGGGCCTCGACCTCCTCCATCCAGCGCGTGCTGCGCCTCGGCTACAACCGCGCGGCGCGCCTCATGGACGAACTCGAACGGCGCGGCTGCATCGGCCCCGCCAACGGCGCCGCGCCGCGCGAGATCCTCCGCACGACCCTCGGCGACGCGCCAGACGGCGACGTCTCCGACGATCTCTGAACTCCCACCGAAACATCCACCCCGCAATCCAGGAATCCGCCATGGCACTAGGGATGAAGCTGAAGCAGGCACGCGAAGCGATGGGCCTGACCGAATCGGACATCGCCGAGCGCACGCACATCATGGTCCAGATGGTCTCGGAGATCGAAGCGGAGGACTTCCACCGCTTCAGCGCCCCCATCTACGGCAAGGGCTTCATCAAGCTCTTCGCCAAGACCGTCGGTCTCGACCCGGCGCCCCTCGTCGCCGAATTCATGGCCGCCGCGACCGGCGGCGCCGAGAAGCCGGCCAAGCCGCCGCATGTCGCGCTGGAGGCGATCGACAAGCACAACGAAACCGGCATCTCCATCGTCTCGCCCGAAGTTCCGGAGCAGCCCGAGGAACGGGCCGCTCCGACGGCGCCGACCCCTCCCGTCCCGCGCCACGTCTATGCAAAGGCCTCCGCCGTGACGATGCCCAACGCGGACTCCCCCCACCCGCTTCCCTCCCCGGCGCGCCCGCCGGCCCGCCCGGCTCCGGCCCCCGAGGCGGCCGCGCAACCCGCCGCCCCCAAGGCGCCGGCCCCGGCGGCGCCCTCTGCCGAACCCGCCCCCGCCCCCGCCGGCGAAGGCTTCCGCCTCGAAGCCGAACCCGCCGTTTCCGTCGCGCCGCCTCAGCCCGTGGCCCAGCCCGCGCGCCCCTTCAAATATCCCGTGCCCAAACAGCCGGCCCGTCAGGCCCCGGCGCCGGTCCCGGCTCCGGCGCGAGCAGAGGAAGAGGAAGAGGAGGACGACGAGCCGATCGTCGCGCGGCCCCCCCGGCCGCGTCCTGCGCGCAGGAACCGCGCCCGCACCGCGCCCGCGCTCGGCGAGGCGCTCCTCCGCTGGTTGGACGGCGTCCGCGCGCAGATCTCCGAGCTACGCCACCGTTCCGACGAGGACGACGAGCATGAACCCCTCGGCGACGCGCCGCCAGTCCATCGCCGCCGGTGGATCGTCGGCGTTGTCGCCGCCGTCCTGCTCGTCGCGGTGCTCCTCGCGATCCCGCGGGGCGGCGACCCCGAAGGCACGGCGCCCGATCTGGCCCAGCCCGTCGAAGCCGTCGTCGATCCCGTCGCCGATGGCGGCGAGGAGCCGGTCGCCGAGACTCCGCGGCCCGACGCGCTCGCCGAGACGCCGGCCGCCCGAACGCCCGCGGAGATCGTCCGCGTGCTCCCGCCGCCGAAATGCTTTGCGCGATGAACGCCGCCGCCGTCGAACTCGTCTATCCATTCACGCGCGCCGCCGTTTCCGCGCTCCGCGCGGGTGACGTGGTGTCCGTGTCCGGCCGCGTCTTCACCGGCCGCGACCGGCTCCACAAGCATCTCGCCGAGACCGGCGAATCGCCCGAAGATCTGCACGACGGCGCGCTGTTCCACTGCGGTCCCGTCATACGCCGCGAGGCGGACGGCACCTGGCGGATCGTGGCCGCGGGGCCGACGACGTCGATTCGCGAGGAACCCTACATGGCGGCGATCATCGCCGCGCAGGGCGTGCGCGTGATCATCGGCAAGGGCGGCATGGGCCCCGCCACGCTGGCGGCATGCCGCGAACACGGCTGCGTCTACCTCCAGGCGGTCGGCGGCGCGGCCGCCGTGATTGCCCAGTCGGTCGATGCCGTCGAGGGCGTCCACTTCCTCGAGGCGTTCGGCGCCACCGAGGCGATGTGGCGGCTGCGCGTGAGCAGGCTCCAGGCCGTCGTCGGCATGGACGCGCACGGGCGCAGCCTTTACGACGAAGTCGCCCGTGCCTCGCACGACAAGTTGCTGGGGCTGCTGGGCTGAAGCTGGGCTGAAACTCGATAATCCCATGGACAGAGCGACGCTTCGTTGCTACCATGTCCGCTGTGTTGATGTCAGAACTGGAGGTTGTGATGTTCAAGGTTAAACATGTGTTTTCGGATTTTCTCCGGACGGTGGCGACGGCGTGCGCCGTTCTCCTTTTAGCCCCGTCCCTCTTCGGCGCGACGCGCTGGGGGCTCATGGTCGGCATCGATCACTACAGCCCGGCGTATGGCGCCAGCACCCTGCCGAGCTGCGTCAACGACGCCCGGGGCTTCCGAGACACCGCGCTGCTGGAGGACGGCCTCGCCCGCTGGCCGGCCGCCAACATCCAGACCCTAACGGACTCCCAGGCCACGAAGACCGCGATCCGCACCGCCTTCCAGGCCCTGGCCACGCAGGCCACGGCGGGCGACGTGGTCGTCTACTTCCACTCCAGCCACGGCGGGCAGTACAGCGGCACCTCGACCTACCTCTGCACCTACAACGCGGACTACCCGGATACCGAGCTGGGCGCCGACCTCGCGCGCTTCGACTCGGCCGTCTCCGTGATCGTGGTCGTGGACACCTGCCATTCCGGCGGCCTGTTCAAGGGGCAGGCGTGGCCGTTCGCCGAGAACGCCATGGCCGCCTTCCGCGCCACGAAGGCGAAGCAGCTCGCCGCAGCGGGCCTCGCCGCCCCCAAGGACCTGGGAACCAACATCGGCTTCATGACGGCATGCGACTACGACGAGTACAGTTACGCCGGTTCCCCCTACAGTCTGTTCGCCGGCTCGCTGATCCGCGCTTGCGGCGTCGAGGCGGCGGACACCGACGACGACGGCCAGCTCCAGTTCATGGAGGCCCACAACTACGCCGCCGTGCGGACGGCCGCGAGCCAGACGGCGCAGCACTACAACGCCGCGCTGCTGAGCTCGCTCGCGATGCGCACCGCGGCCGGCTGGGACAGCGGCGAGGACGCCTACGAGCAGAATGACACGCTCGCCACCGCCTACGATCTGAGCGGCTATGAACAGCGGTGGCTTTCGACGATCGAAGGGCTGGGCACCCAGACCGACGACGACTGGTACGCGATCGAGATCACGCGCGGCTTCCTGCGCGCGCAGGTGAACTGCACGTTCACGAACGCGGAGGGGAACATCGACATCGCCCTCGTCGACACCAACGGCCAGGTGCTCGCCACGTCGGACGGCACCGGCAACACCGAGAGCATCGATTTCGTCGTGCCCGCCGCCGGCCGCTACTACGTCCGCGTCCATGCCGCCGTGCCGGACGCGGACGCCGGCAACGCCTACGACCTGATGTGGGACGACGTCCCGGCCGGGGTGCCCGCTCCAGATCTCGTCGTGGAGTCGATCTCCCACACCCCCGCCTTCCCGGCGCCGGGGAACACCGTGACCTTCACCGTGCGCCTCCGCAACTACGGATCCTCTCCCGTCTCGGGCTTGTTCACCACGGGATTCTGGTCGGACCGCGCCACCGCGCCGGGCGTCGCCACGCCGCCGGAGGCCTCGCGCGACTGCGTCACGGGCATCGCCGTCGGCGCCGCCGCCGTCCTGCAGTTCCAGATCGTCGCGCCCGCCGCCGGCACCTACACGGCCTGGGCCTATCCCGACCGCTTCAACGGCGTCGGCGAGATCGCCGAATGCGACGAAACCAACAACGCCGGTCCGACGCCCGCAGGATACGCCTGGACCGTCACCGCCGCGGTCGCCGACGACGCCTACGAGCCCAACGACACGCTCCGGACGGCCTACGACTTCTCCTCCCTGCCGGGAACCTGGCTGTCGACGATCGCCGGGGCGGGCGTCCAGGCGGACATCGACTGGTACGCGATCCGCGTGCCCGAGGGTGCGCTCAACATCGCGGCGGAATGCCGCTTCGAGCATGATCTCGGGAACATCGACATCGGCCTCATCAACGCCAGCGGCACCTTGCTGGCCAGCGCGGAGGGAACGAACGACGTCGAAACCCTCGCGTTCACGGTCTCCGCAGCGGGGACGTACTACCTCGCGGTCTATTCCCCCTACGCGGGCAACGCCTACGACCTCCGGTGGAACGCCGCCGCCACACCCGCACCTCCGCCCCCGCCGCCGCCCGGCCTCTCCCTCGCTCCCGTCTACCGCTTCTATTCGTCGCGCTACCGCGGGCATTTCTTCACGATTTCCGAGGCGGAAAAGAACAACCTCGTCGCCAACCTGTCCAGCGACTGGCGCTACGAAGGCATTTCCTACTACGCCTTCACAGGCGCCGCCGCCGGCACCGTGCCGCTGTACCGTTTCTGGTCCGACCGCTATCACGGCCACTTCTTCACGACTTCGGAGGCCGAGAAGAACAACATCGTCGCCAACCTCTCCCGCGACTGGCGCTACGAAGGTGTAGCCTACTACGTCTATCCCGACGCCAGCGCGGGGAGAACGTCCGTCTACCGCTTCTGGTCGACGCGCTACAAACACCATTTCTTCACGACTTCGGAGGCCGAGAAGAACAACATTGTCGCCAACCTCTCGACGGACTGGACCTACGAGGGCGTCGCCTTCTACGTGCCCGTGGTGCTGGCGGCCGGCCCGGCCAAAGCGTCCCCCGTCCAGACTCTCGATGAGGACGGCGAAGCGCCTGCGGCTGTCGCCGCCGCGCCGGATGCCTCCCAGCCGATCTCCGGCGACGTCGTGTTCCCCCTGGCGTTTGCCGACGGCCAGGCGACGGCGCGCGTCTACGATGTGGATTCAGACGAAGCGGCCGAAGCCCTCGCAGTCGAAGGCGCCTCGATAGTCGTTTCAGGTGTCGAGTCGGAGCGGTGCTACGGCCTGGAGGTGGCGGTCGATGATGCCGAAGGCGCTTCGCCGCAGGTCATCCATGCCAGCACGTTCGAACGGCGCGCCGACGCGCCGGACGGCCTCGGCGATGCCGCCGCGGCACGCGCCGACGCCGGCACGGGCGTGGGCAATCCGGTTGAACGCATCGTGGCGCCCGCCTCGGATGGTCCGCTCACGCTGAAACTCTGGTCGGCGACGCGCGGCGTCGTCGAGACGCGCACCGGCGTCGCCGGCGGCGAGACGGTCGAATTCGCCATCCCAGAATGGAACTGCTGGCACTGGGTCGGCGGCTGGTGCGAGTCCGACAACGCGCTTGTGCTTTCGCTGTGGCTGCGGCACGGGTTTGTCGAATAGCCTGCCGCCCTCCTGCAGCGGCGGGCTGGCGGAGCGTGACACCCCGCCACGGCCCGACGCGATGTGAACTCCCAAGGAGCCTGTTCACATGCCCCAAACATCCCGAGAGATCGTCCGCCGCGCGCTGACCTTCGAACATCCCGAGCGGATGCCGCGCGATATCTGAAAGCTGCCCTGGGCGGACGCCCACATCCCGTCCACCATGGCCGAGATCGCCCGGCGCTGGCCCAACGACATGGGCGGCGTTCGCAACGTCTACCGCCCGTCTGCACGGGCCCAAGGCGACCCCTACGCCCTCGGCCAGTCCGTGGACGACTGGGGCTGCGAATTCGAAAACCTCATGCCGGGCGCCATCGGCGAAGTCAAGAAGCCGCGTCTCGTCGATCTCGCCGACTGGAAGCGCGTCGTGCAGCCGCCATGGGAGACGCTCCCCGAGGATCCGAACGCCGCGCGCGACGCCGTCAACCGCGACTGCGCCGCCAGCGACCGGTTCATCCGGGGCGGACTCAACCCGCGCCCCTGGGAACGGTACCAGTTCCTGCGCGGCACCCAAAACGCCCTCATGGACGTCATGGATCCGGACGACGACATCCGCGGCGTCCTCAACGCCATCCATGCGTTCCACCTGCGCGAATGCGAGTTCTGGTGCTCGACCGACGTCGACGGAATCGGCTTCATGGACGACTGGGGCTCGCAGCGCCAGCTCCTCGTCCCGCCCGAGATCTGGCGCGACCTCTTCAAGCCGCTCTACCGCGACTACTGCGACATCGCCCATGCCGCCGGCAAGTTCGCCTTCATGCATTCCGACGGCTGCCTGACCGAGATCATCGACGATCTCGTCGAAATCGGCGTCGACGCGCTCAACGCCCAGATCTTCTGCATGGACATGGACGATCTGGCCGCGCGCGCCAAGGGGCGCATCGCGTTCTGGGGCGAGATCGACCGCCAGCACGTCCTGCCCTCCGCCGACCCCGACGTCGGCCGCAGAGCCGTCCGCCAGGTCGCCGCCAGCCTCTTCGACGTCAGCGGCGGTTGCTTCGTGCAGTTCGAGGCCGGCCTCGCCTGCAACCCCGCCACGGCGATCGCGATCCTCGAGGAATGGGACGCCGTCCAGCGCGAAGCCGGCCTCGCGCCGTAAAGGCCCGAGGTGGCCTCCTCTATCGCATGACGGGCGTGACGCCCTTCTTGAGAATGAGGTTCGCGTACTTGGCCGTGTCGCCGGTCTGGATGATCAGGAAAGCGCGCTTGGCGCGCTCGTAGAACGCAAAGCGCTCGAGGCGCGCGATCTTCGCCCAGGCCTGGCCGTGGCGATCGGCAACGGCGCGGTACGCGCGCTCCACGGCGGGGTCGAGCGTGTCGCCCGGCACCGCCTCCATCGTCGTCATCGGCGCGTCGACGTACGCGTCCAGCTCGAAGAGCGGCAGAATCGCGTCCAGCATCCGCGGCACGTCCACGCCGTCCGCGCGCACAAAGCGACGCGAGGCGAACATCTCGCCGGGGAAGTGCCCGTCCGCCAGGACGACCTCGTCGCCGTGGCCCATTGCGCAGAGCCCGGCCAGCAAGTCGGGCGAAAGAATCGGAGAAATGCCCTTCAACATGGTCTACGCCTCCCGCCCCGCGTAGCCGCGGGGATGCTTGCGATGCCACTCCCAGGCCGTGGCGATGATGTCCACCGGCTCCAAATAGCTCGCCTTCCAGCCGATCTCGCGCGCCGCCTTGCTCGGATCCGAAACGAGGAGGTCGGGGTCGCCCGCGCGCCGGGGGGCCACGACGGCCGGGATCGGGTGGCCGGTCACCTGGCGCGCCGCCTCGACAATCTGCTTGACGGAGAAGCCCCGGCCCGTGCCGAGGTTCAGCGCACCGCAGAAGTCCGACGTGATCGCGAGCCGGTGCGCCTCGGCAAGATCCGAGACGTGGATGTAGTCGCGCACGCACGTGCCGTCGGGCGTCGCGTAGTCGTCGCCGAAGACGTCCACGTGGTCGCGCTGCCCGAGCGCCACCTTGAGCACGTTGGGGATGATGTGGGTCTCGATCGCGTGGTCCTCGCCGAGGCGCCCCTCGGCGCCGCAGGCGTTGAAGTAGCGCAGGAAGACGGGACGGAAGCCGTGGATCTTCGCGTACCAGCCGAGAATCTGCTCGTAGATGAACTTCGACTGCCCGTAGGGGTTCGTCGGGCGCTGCGGGGTCTCCTCCGTGATCGGCATCGCCTCCGGCTGGCCGTACGTGGCGCAGGTGGAGGAGAAGACGATGCGCTTGACGCCGCACGCCTGCATGGCGTCCGCGAGGTTGATGCCGCCAACGTCGTTGTTGCGAAAGTACTTGCCGGGATCGGCCGAGGATTCGCCGACGAGCGCGTAGGCGGCGAAGTGCATCACGGCGTCGGGCCGGGCGTCGGCCATTGCGGCGCGGATGTTCTCCGCGTTGCGCAGGTCGCCCACGACGAGGGCGGCGCGCGGATCGAGCGCCTCGCGATGCCCCAGTTCGAGGCTGTCGAAGACGACGACCTCGTGGCCGGCGTCCAGCAGATGCTTCGCGGTCACGCTCCCGATGTAGCCGGCGCCGCCGGTGACGAGGATCTTCATGCGTTCAAGCCTTTTTCCAGTTCGGCCAGTTTCGCCTTCAAGGCGGCGACTTCCTTTTGCAGCGTCTCGACGGACTTCGGCAGGTGGAACTGCTTGAGCGCCTCGCGGCGGTCCACCGCGGGCGCGCCGAGATAGACGCCCTTGGCCTCGAGGTCGCGGTGGACGCCCGCCTTGGCGAGGATTTCGACGCGGTCGCCGATGTTCAAGTGGCCGGCCAGTCCCACCTGGCCCCAGATCATCACGCCATTGCCGATGTGGGTGCTCCCCGCGATGCCGACCTGCGACACGATGCCGCAGCATTCGCCGATCTGCACGTTGTGGCCGATCTGCACGAGGTTGTCGATCTTCGTCATGCGCCCGATCTTCGTCACGCCGAAGCGCGCGCGGTCGATCGTCGTGTTGGCGCCGACCTCGACGTCGTCCCCCAGTTCCACGATCCCCATCTGGGGGATCTTTTCCACGACGATGGCGCCGTCCGGGCCGGTCTTCGTCGTGTAGCCATAGCCGTCGCTGCCGATGACCACGCCGTTGTGGAGGATGACGCGCCGCCCGATGCGGCAGCGTTCGCGCACGGAGCAGTGGGGATAGAGCATCGCGTCATCGCCGATCGCGCACCCTTCGCCGATCACGACGTGGGCGCCGACCACTACCCGGGCGCCGAGGACGGCGCCGTCGCCGACGACGGCATACGCGCCGACGTGGACGCCCTCGCCGAGGACGACGCCGCGGCCGAGGACGGCCGTGGGGTGGACGCCGGGCGCGTAGACAACGGGCGGCGGCGTGAAGAGCGGCGCGATCAGGGCGAACGCCTGGTCCGGCGAATCGACGCGCACGAGCGCCGCGGCGCAAGAAGCGGGCGCGCAGTCGCGCGCGACGAGCGCCGCCGAGGCGCGCGTCGTCGGGAGCTGCGCGGCGTACTTCATATTGGCGAGGAACGAGAGATCACCGGGAAGCGCGTCGCGCAGCGAGGCGACGCCCGTGATTTCAACGTCCGCCGCCTCGGGCGGAATCGTCCCGCCGATGCGTGCGGCGATTTCAGAGAGCTTCATGGCGGCTGGCTACTTGGCGGGCGCGGGCTTCTTCGCCTCGACGCGCTTGCCGCCGATCGCCTGGATGACGGCGTCGGTGATGTCGAGTTTGGGGTTCGCGTGCATGACGATGGGGACGGGGGCCCCGGGGCGCATCGCGGAGGTGTCGAGAATCAGGTCGTAGGCGCCGGACTTGACGAGGCCGGCGATGGCGAACTTGATATCCGACATGACGTTGCCGAAGAGCAGCAGCTCCTTGTCCTGGAGGCGGCGCTGGAGGTCGTCCACGAGCGTGCGCAGCGCGCGCTCCTCCTCCTTGATCGTCTGGCCGATGTCGCGCCCGGCGTTGATTTTCTTCTTGCGCTCGGCGTCGCTGAGCGCCTCGTTGTCCGCCTCCTTGGCGATGCCCTCGAGCTGCTTGTAGAGTTCCTGGATCTTCTGGCGCTTGACGTCGCGTTCGGCCTCGAACTCCTTCTGGAGCTTGACGAGGTTGGCCTTGTTCTCCTCGGTCTGCGGGTGCGAGACGATGACCGTCTCCATGTCGACCGTGGCGATCTTGAGCTCGGCGGACGCGGACAGCGCCGCAGCGGCGAGGATGGCGGTGATGAACGGAAGCTTCTTCATGGTGGGATTCCCCAGTGTTGACGCCGGGCGTCCTGCCCAGCGTTTTGGCAACGAATTCTACCCCAAAGCCCCCTGCGAATCAAGCGCCGCCGCGCGAAAACGTACCCGGTCAGTCTTCGGGGTTGCGGCATCTTCGCCAGATACATGGCGCGCTTTTCTGT